>NZ_JAJNIU010000013.1:0-83519 GCF_022386355.1 Mammaliicoccus sp. L-M44
TGATTCGAAGACTACAGGCTGAGAACATGCCCGCGAAAAGCATGCGCATAAAAAATGCCGGCAAAGTCTAAGACTTTGTCGACACTCTGAGAGAGTGGACAAAGTCCGCTCTCTATTTTTATATTTTTTGTTTGAGTATGTCTTTAAATATATGTTTTAGCATATCTTCAGTATCATTTTTATAATGATCTTTTAATACATTACTTGCGATTGATACGATATATTGATCGTTAGAGTATGTCACAAAATCATTTTGATAGAATATACCTCTATATCTTTGATGATACGGGTATCTATAAAATCCATATCTATATGAGCTTGGAAAAATATGCGTGTCAATTTTTGAAAGTAAAATATCAGTAGATGATCCATTTAATATTTGTTTACTTTTGAATTGATTAACAAGCTTTGCCATATCATCTGTAGATATGTATATATTTCCAGCGCCATCATATTTATCTAAAGTTGCTGGATAGAAATATATATACTGATTATTTTTTAATTTATAACCATTTACCATATACTGTTGGTGATTGATAGAGTCAAAACGAGCAGTATATTTTAAATGAGCTTTATTAATAATGAGCTCATTTAGATTCTGCTTATAAGATTTATGTGTAGCATTTTCTATAACTTTAGCTATTGTAATGTAATTAGCATCATTGTAAAAATATTTATGATAATTTTGAGGGACAACGCCATTTAGCTTAATACTTTCTATCGCGCCATTTAATCCTCTAACGGTAGGTGGGAAATTTACTTTAGCTAAGCCACTTCTATGCAACATCAAATCCTTAATAGTTATGGGGTATATATTTTGGAAATTCGGAATATATTTATTAACATTATCGTTTATATTAATAACACCTTGTTCTTCTAATTCTCTCAACATTAAACCAGTTATAAATTTATTAGCTGACCCAAGAAGATACATCGATTTAGCATCATTTTCAACACCATTTTCAACATCTCTAAAACCATATCCTTTACTCATAATGGGGCGGTTGTTTTTATAAATCGTTATATTTCCATTAAATCCTTTAGATTTTAAGTATTTATCAATATCGTTAGATTCATGAAAACTTTTAGTTGATGTTTGTTTCTTTTGAGCTTGTTTATTCTGGGTTTGGTTTTTATGGATATATGACTGTGCTTGTTCTTTTTTTGCTTCACGATATTGATAAATATCTTTTACAACAATGATAAGACATATGACGAGTAAACCTAATATTAGTTTATATATTTTCTTCATGTTTTTCTCCTGATGTTTTTACATTATATTACCACGAATTGAAAATATTTACATTTAATATCATGAAAAAGAACACAATTAAGTGTTCTATTCATTACCGTAGAGTTCTTTTTTAATTTGAGTTGTTGAAATACCTTCTGTTCTCTTAAGGTATATCACTTCACAATAATCTTTTAGGAAGTCAAATTCGCCTTCCCAATCATGACCCATTAAAAATGTGTCTACTTTAAAGTTCTTCACATCATCTGTTTTTTGTTCCCAATTATTCTCTGGAATAACTAAGTCAACGTATCTAATTGATTCTAACATCATTTTTCTTTGTTCATAATTGTAGTATGACTTTTTGTTTTTTAACTTATTGAATTCATCTGTTGATAAAGCAACAATTAGATAATCTCCGTATTGTTTAGCTCTTCTTAAAAGTTCTATATGACCGTAATGTAGTAAATCATAAGTTCCATAAGTAAGTACTCTACGCATTTTTTCACCTCATTATTTTATATGTTTAATATTAATATATATAGGTACTATTGTAAATAGTTTGAAAAGTTTGTAAATTTAATTTAAAGGCATTTTAAGACAATGGTATAAAAAATAATTATAAAAGTCATTTTACAATACGTTGTATAGTCATTAGTTTTAATTTATAAATCAGTAGTGTATTATAATAGAATATGTTAATTTAGTGTAAATTAAGAATTAGAGGAGTATTTATGGAAGAAAAATTATTTCTGATGACAGAAAACTCATTTAAAAGTACGATTACATATTTTAATAATAAGGAAGAAATTAATTCTAAAGATGTAGAGAAGTTAATTTATTATTTTAACAAAGTTTTCAATCCTCTATTTCCTTATAAATTTGACTTTATACTAAAAAATAGAAGTGGTTTGTCAATTTTGTTAAGAAAACTTAATTATAACACTTCTATAAAAAGTGTATTTAAATATATGGAGATTAAAGCTATGGAACGTGGGGAATATAAATATAGTTATATGATTTCCCAATTCCGTAAATATTTATCTACAATCCGTTCTAATCATTATGCTACAGATATTTTCCCAAGTAAATTAGAAGAAACAATTGTATATGAATCATTTAATGGTAAATCATTTACAGATTCTCCAAGAATGCTTTATTTATACTTAAGCGAAAATCTACCAAATTATGAGCATATTGTAGTAACTGACAATAAGGAATTAGACAAAAAACTAAGAGCTTTAAATATTGATACTGTTGAGAAAAATTCAAAGCAATATTTTAAAATCTATCAAAAAGCTAAAGTGTGGATTGCTAATACGAGGTTGTCACCACAGATAGAAAAGAAAGATAATCAACTATATATTCAAACATGGCATGGTACACCTTTAAAGAAATTAGCTAATGATCAAACGGTTATTTCAATACCAGATGTCACACTTGAAGAATATCTTTATGGCTTTAATAAAGAAACAAGTAGATGGGATTTCCTCATATCACCAAGTGAAACTGCAACTGAACGATTTAAATCTGCTTTTAATTTAAAAGAAGAACAGATGTTGACGCTAGGTTATCCAAGAAATGATGACTTAGTTCAGTTAAATGATGAAAAATATATTCATCAACTTAAACAAAAATATGATATTCCTTCTGATAAAAAGGTTATATTGTATGCACCGACTTGGAGAGATAATGATCGTACAGATATTGGTAAATACAATTTTAAACTGAAGCTTGATTTAGATGCTTTTAGTAAAGAGTTATCTAATGAATATGTATTACTCATAAGAGCACATTATTTAGTATCAGATCATTTAAATTTAGATGATTATAAAAATGTGTATGATTTATCAGATGCTAATGACATCAATGAATTATTCTTAATGAGTGATGTATTAATCACAGATTATTCGTCTGTTTATTTTGATTATGCTAATTTGCGTAGACCAATCTTATTTTTTGCATATGATAAAGATGAATATGCTAATGATATTAGAGGATTCTATTTACCTTATGAATCAGATCTACCAGGACCAGTCTTTGAAACAAGTGAAACATTAATTGATTATATTAAATCAATGCAGTATGTAGACATTCCTCAATCAGACACTTATAAAACATTTAATCATAAATATAATCAACTTGATGATGGAGAAGCAACTAAAAGAGTAAGTGAAAAAATCATACGTACTCTAGATAAAGAAAAGGAGTTTCATGAACAATGAAAATATTAAATATTTATCAAGAAAGTGAATTATTAATCTTCGAGTTTGATCAAACATTAGATAATATTAAAAATGTTTATATAAAAAATGAATTTGATGAAATAATGGTTCCACAATCAAACATCAAAAATAAATTTAAAATTAATTTAAATGAAGTCTTGGAGAAATTTTCACAATATGATAGAGAAACTATCTTTATTCTACTCGAAAAATCTGATGGCATTACGCAATCTATTCAAAAAATAAATATAAAAAAATATGAATATTATATTCAAAACTTCGAAACAATCATTAATGATGAAACGACGATCACACCGTATATTACTAAAAATGGTATTATACAATTTACCTTAAAGCCAGAATTGCCGATTTCTACTTACTTTGCTAGAAGACATATAGATAAAATTGTTATTAATAATAAACAAGCCTTTTTAAAAGGTAAGTTCTCGATTCAAAATTCAACACTTGAATATGCTCATTTAAGAATTACTTCAAGGTTAAGTGAAAATGTAATTGAGATCCCATTAGAACCTACTGTATTTAATGTATATAAGAAACTAAACTCTACAAGTTATGATTTTGAAATTGATATTTTAAATGAACTTAAGCAGTATTTAGAAAATGATTTTGATTCAGAAGACATTATCGATATCTTCCTAAGTATAAAAGTAAAAGAATTTAAAAATGTAATTGATGTAAAATTAGGTAATCCTAGAATTATGGTAGAAAGATTTGCTAAAGGTGAAGTATCAATTGATCTTGGTCAAACAGTAAAAACGGCTATACCATATTTCACGATGAAAGGTAGAAACTTATCGTTTAGAATTAATGAATATGCAAAAGAAGACTATGAAGCGTATAAAAAATTAATGCATGACTATCCAACATTAATTAAGAATAATTTGAATAAAAATAAAGTTTGGGTAATTGGTGAAAAATCATATAAAGCTCAAGATAATGGTTATCACTTCTTTAAATATATGAGAACTGAACATCCTAACGAAGAAGTATATTATGTTATTGATAAAAACTCTGAAGAACGAAAAAATGTTGAACCATATGGAAATGTAATTGATTTTAAATCAAAAGAACATTTTGAAGTTATGATCAAAGCAGATGTGATTTGCAGTACACATCACACAGAATTATTATTCCCAAGTCATGAAGCAAGTTATGTGAAAAAAATTAGAGCTAAACGCGTCTTTTTACAACATGGTGTGTTAGGTGCTAAAAACTTAACGCAGATTAATGGTAAACAATTGAAAGACTTTAACGTTGATATGTTTATAACAAGCTCTAATCGAGAAAAACAAATCGTCAATAGAGATTTATTATTTGATTCATATCAGGCGAAAGTTACAGGTCTTTCAAGATTTGATGAATTATTTAAGGAAAACGTAGAAGTTAAAAATCAAATCTTAATTATACCTACATGGCGTGACTGGATAACAAATATTAATAGTCTTCTAGAATCTGATTATCTACAAAATTATAATGACTTATTGAATAGACCAGAATGGAAAACAATTGCTCAATCCAAAAATGTAGACATCATATTCTGTTTACATCCTAATATGCAAGCATTTGTTGAGTATTTTGATATACCTGATTACATTAAAGTCATTAGACAAGGTGAAGTAGATGTTCAATTACTTATTAAAGAAAGTAAATTGATGATTACAGACTATTCAAGTGTTGCATTTGACTTTAGTTTCTTAGAAAAACCAGTTATTTACTATCAATTTGATAGAGATAGATTTATCGGAAGATTACCATCACATTTAGATCTTGATAAAGAACTACCTGGTAGAATTGTTGATAATGTTGAAGCAGTTATAGAAGCGGCTAACCATTATGTTGATAACGACTTCAAGAATGAACAACAAATTATCAATAAAGCTAATAACTTTGTAGCATATAAAGATACAAACAATTCACAACGTATATATGAAGAAGCTAAATCATTTAAACGTAGAAATATCATTAAAGATGCATTAAAATATGATATTCTTTCACAACATGTGTTTAAACGATTTAGAAGACATAAAAAATACTTTGATATTATGTCGTATATGAATAAATTCCTAGTGAGATTTGGGAAAATAGATGAAAAATTAATTGTGATAGAAAGTAACTTAGGTAAACAAGTTACAGATAGTCCTAAAATGATTTACGATCAAATTAAAGCGCTCGATAAAGGTTATAAGATCGTATGGGTATCCAACAAAATATATCCATTTGATGATGAAAATGTAATAACAGTGAAACGTTTAAGCCCAAGTTATTATAAATATTTATCATTAGCTAAATACTGGATCAATAATCAGAACTTCCCACACTATATCGAGAAAAAGAAAAACACAACATATATTCAAACATGGCATGGTACGCCATTGAAAAAAATGTTAAATGATGTTGATGACTTTAAAGGTAGAGATGAAGGTTATATTGATAGAATTAATCGTTCAGTTTCAAGATGGGATTATTTAGTTTCACCAAGTCCGTACGCAACGAGTTGTTTTAAATCTGCATTTAACTTTAAAAAAGAAATGCTAGAAGTGGGCTATCCACGTAATGATATCTTCTATGAAAATGAAAGTGATATTGAAGAAAAACAACATATTATCAAACGTAAACTTTCAATTCCTAAAGATAAAAAAGTGATATTATATGCACCAACATTTAGAGATGACGAAGTATCATCTGCGAAAAAACATTTAATTAATTTAAAATTAGATTTACATCAAATGAAAGAAAAACTTGGAGACGAGTACGTGCTTCTCTTAAGACCACATATCATTATTAGTAATAATATTATTATCGATAAATCATTAGAAGGTTTTATTTATAATGTTGCGAGCTATGAAGATATTAGTGACTTATATTTAATTAGTGATATTTGTATTACAGACTACTCATCTGTAATGTTTGATTATGCTAATACAAAGAAACCATTACTATTCTTCACATATGATTTAGAACATTATAAAGACAATTTAAGAGGATTCTATATGAACTTCGAAGATGAAGCACCAGGTCCATTGTTGAAAGACAATGAAAGCTTAATAGATGCTATTCTAAATATAGAAACGGTTAATGAATCATATAAAGATAAATATGATAAATTCTATGAGAAATTCTGTTCATTTGAAAAAGGAACAGCGGCGAAACAAATTGTCGATAAATTATTTTAAATAAGCAAAAAGCAGAACTGACGCTGTAATTGTGTGTCAGTTCTGCTTTTTATTATTTATTCGTTAATTTTAAAGAAAGATTGCCATTTA
Organism: Mammaliicoccus sp. L-M44; assembly: GCF_022386355.1. NCBI lineage: Bacteria > Bacillati > Bacillota > Bacilli > Caryophanales > Staphylococcaceae > Mammaliicoccus > Mammaliicoccus sp. L-M44. The sequence continues at coordinate 6,741 of NZ_JAJNIU010000013.1, forward strand.
TAGTAGGGTAGAAAACACCTTTTTTATCCGTTAAATTAATTTTCTTATCATAACCAAATTTAATATTTAAATGCTTAAATCCATCATATACGATGATACAGTTATAAATTGCTGCTGGTTTAATATTAATTTCAGTTTTAGGTACTGAGATGGTTAAGAGGTTATCTTGGACATCTATATTCTCAATAACGATATCATCTTTGTAATCTTTACGAGACATAAGAGACAAGTTACGTATTTTGTCAGTATCTATACCATCTATTTCAATTTGTATTTTGATGGATTTGTCTACTTCAGCTATGTTTAATAGCGTTGCCTGTTGAAATGGTATTGTGAATCTTTCATTAGCATCAGTTAATATTGTTTGTTGTTGCTGCTTTTGAATGATTTTAGGTTGTTTTTTCAACCAAGTAAAGAAATTGATAAATGACTCAAAATCATTATTTTGAATAAACGTAATTGCGTCTGTATATTCTTGACTGATTGTTTGAATGATATCTGTTTTTATAAATGATTGATTGAAAAGCTCGTTCAGTTGTTTAAAATAATGAACTTGTTGCTTTTCATCACTATTTAGGAATACGTGACTATTACAACTTTTCAGTAGATCAAACTCGAAAAAACGATTTAACAATCGAATGTTTTTAGCGTTTGATTCTTGTTTTAGTAAATGATGAATAATTTCTAAATCTGAGTCCCGTTTTTCATAAAAATCTATACCTCTAGTAAGTGATTCATTAGATGTGGTTCTGTCAATAATCGAACAATTATCTGTCACCGTAGATACATTATTAATAAAAGGACTTAAGAAAGTGAAAAACATTTTATCTTCCCCAAAACGTAAGTTTTCCGGGAACTTTATATTGTGTTTTTTAATATAACTCAGTTTAATAAATTTTGATGGCGGACCAAAGTGATTATATATATATGGGATGTCATTGATGTTATAATTATAACGATTATCGTTACTCATGAATCTAGCATGTACAGTTAAAGAATGGTCATTTTGACGTAACGTTCTACCAACAATCATGTCTGATTTAAGAAGTTTATCGTCATTAGCAATTCTTGCTAATATATCTGTTGCTAAATAATCATCTGCATCTAGAAAATAAATATATTGACCTGTTGCTTCTTTAATACCGGTATTACGAGGTTTTGAAGGTCCACCTGAATTTTCATCTAAAATGATAAATTTGATATTTTTAGCTTCATAGTTTTTAATTAAGTTTTGAGTATTATCTGTAGAATGATCGTCTACAATGATAACCTCGTAATATTTTTTATCTAGTGATTGATTTAATATTGAATCGATTGCGCGTTCTATTTTAGTTTCATTATTATAAGATGTGATAATAATAGAAAAAAGCTTTTTACTTTTGAATAACATAAATTAACTCCATTCGTTTATAAAAATAAAAAATATATACAATGCGGCATATTTGTCTCACATTATTAATATAATATAATATGAATAGACAATGAGTCAATTTATTGTATTAAATTAAAATATATGAGGTGTAAAATGATTAAAATTATAAATGTTCATGACCAGCATAATTTAAAGAATTATTTAATTACAGAATGTCATGAAGAAAATCATATTATTTTAATAGATAAATATACGCAAGTTAGGGAAGAAGTATTAAACAATTTAGAATTGGATAACCAATCTTATATTGTTGATTATACAAACAATGGTTATTATACAAACGATAGTAGATATATGGGAAAGGCATTTATAACAGTTGCTGATTGGTTTAATAATATAACGCTTCAACCAAATATTATTTTCAAAAAAGATGAGCTATTATGGATAATTTCTAATTATAAGTGGGAAACGATTTTTGATATCACATTAAATGCGATTTTTCACTTGGATGAAATTAAGATTGATCCTCACGTTATATTTGATTATGTTCATCAAAGTAAACCAAGTGCAAGCTGTTTAGCAGCATTTAAAAATGAAAGTCTCAGTTTTGAAGAAAAATTCTATTTAAACAAAAATGCACTTTTAAATGGCATAACACCAATATTTAAGGCGAAAGAAACACGCCTTCCATCTATCGCAAGAACAATTGATAAAGTCATGTTAAAATCACATTTTCAATTACCTAAAGTTGCGTATCAAAAATTAAATAATACGGCATTACAAAAACAAATGAAAGCAATTAATATATATGACAAAGATCAGTCGAAAATTAAGCCACATATTGTATTTTTAGGTTTCGATTATGGTTACAGAGGTAATTCAAAATATTTATTTGAATATTTAATAAAGCAACACCCTAAATATACGGTTTACTTTATTACGGACCAAGAAAAGGGTGATCACTTTGTGTCACCATCTCATTCTGATACGAAACAAATTATAGAAGAAGCAAATGTAGTGATACTTGAAAGCTACTTGCCAGATCATTATAAACCTAATGGTACAATCATTCAGTTATGGCACGGTACGCCTTTAAAACGACTATTCTTAGACAGCAAAGAACCTAAACAAAATATTGATATTTATAATTATCGAGCACGTAAATATAATAAATTAATTAAACAAGATTATTTTATAACGGATGTGGATTCTATCAATGGTGTATTTAAATCTGCATTTCCATTAGAAGAAACAAAAATTGTTGCATGTGGTTATCCAAGAAATCAATATTTATTAGAGCAACACTCAAATTCAAATGAAATAAATAAAATCAAACAACAGTTAAATTTAAATACTGAAAAAGCAACAATTCTGTATACGCCGACATGGAGAGATAATCAAGAAGAAGAGTTTTTATTAGAATTTACAGATGAGATGAAAGCGAAATATAACATTATTTATAAATATCACGAAGAAGATCATGCCAATAAACAACATAATTATATCGATACAACACAGTTTGAAACACAACAATTACTACTTGTTTCTGACATTGTAATCAGTGATTACTCTTCAATCGTGTTTGATGCACTAACAATTGATAAAAAAGTATATTTATATACACCAGATTTTAATAATTATGATTATAACCGTGGTTTATATAAAGAAGTTTATGAAACAATCAATGATAATCAATATTTTGAACAGTCATTATTGTTTAATGCAATTATGAATAACCATTATCATACGATTAGTGATCAATTTATCAACAAAAATAATCAGTCATACGAAACTATCACGCAATTGATAGAACAAGCTATGGACTGAAAAGGGGGATTTATATGAAATCTTTTACATTTTTAGTTCACAATATTTATCATATGGGTGGGACGACGAAATCGATTTCTAATCTGACAAATAAATTAAGTGAAAAAGGTCACTCTGTAAAAATATTGTCAGTATTTAAAGCGAGCGATGAACCTTATTTTAAGTTGCATGAAAATATTGAAATTCAACCCATTATTGAATATAACAAAACCATTAAAGGTTTGAAAAATATATTTGTAAATAGAATCAATAAGTACACACCTTTTTTGAGTCCTAAAATTATTCATCCGTCTGAACCTGGACTTCATCAATTTTCAAGTCATATTGAGCAACAAATTGTTAAAGCCATTCAGAATGTGAATACAGATATTATTGTAGGTACACGTGCAAGTTACAATATACTTGTTAGTAAATATGCAAGTCAGTCGGTATTTAAAATTGGGATGGAACATATGTATTTACATGCGCATGATGAGCAATATCAAAAAGATATGCTTAAAAGTTATGAACAACTAGATTTATTTACGACATTAACTAAAGAGGACCAACAAGATTATCAACAAGGTTTAACACACACTAAAGTGATTATTGTTCCAAATATACTAAATGAAACTCAATATAATGTAGAGAAACATAATACAATTGTTGCTGCAGGTAGATTTGAGCATGAAAAAGGTTTTGATTTGTTACTAGATAGTATCAATTTAATTCAAGACACAATGCGAAAATACCAATTTCAATTAGAATTATATGGAGATGGACAAGAAAAAGAACAATTCCATCAATTGATCAATCAATATAAAATTCAAGATATTGTGAAGCTTAAGCCTACTACTAATGCGTTACCACAAGTATTAGCTGAAAGTAAAATTACGGCTGTTCCATCTAGAGTTGAAGGTTTTGGACTTGTTATATTAGAGGCTATGTATCAACGAAATGTAGTTATCAGTTATAAAGGATGTTATGGTCCAGAATTTTTAATTGAAAATCAGAAAAACGGTTATTTAGTAGACTACCAAGATGCTAAACAATATGGAAAGCAACTTGCGTATGTCATTGAAAATTATCATCATCATGATGTTCAAAATGTCATACAAAAAGGTCTAGAAAGAAGTAACGATTTCGACGGTGATGTCATTTATGAGCAATTCATGAAAGATTTAAACAAGCATTTTAAATAAGCAACAACCTCAATCCCTAACAAGACAATTGTTAGGGAATTTTTAATAGGGTGTTAAGATATTGTAAATATTAATTAATTATCTTTCTTATAAATATCCTTATATATATACTTACAACTGTATAATACTTAAAGGAGATTTTTATATGCAGACAAATCCTATTAATCTAGACAAAAAATTTAGACCTGAAATTGAAGGGCTAAGAGTTATTGCAGCATTATTAGTTGCGATATATCATATTTGGTTTGGAAAAGTCTCTGGTGGCGTCGATGTATTTTTCGTTGTTTCAGGATTCTTAATTACCACTTCCATTATTTCTAAATACAATAAAACAGGGTCATTTAAATTTATACCTTACATAACAGGATTAATTAAACGATTATTTCCTTCTGTTATAACTGTTTTACTCGTAACAGTTATCTTAAGCTTTTTCTTATTGCCAGAATCAATACTTGGCAAAACGATAAAAGAAATCTTTGCTTCTTTATTTTATTATCAAAACTGGCAACTCGCTTTATCGAGTACAGATTATTTAAATAAAGATCAAATGAAGACGCCAGTTGAACATTTTTGGGCAATGTCGATTCAAGGACAATTCTATATTATTTGGTTTGTCATCTTTAGTTTGATTTTTATGCTATATAAAAAATACACCAACCTTAAAGTTATTAATGTCATAAACCTTTGTTTAGGTACATTATTTATCGTTTCGTTATCGTATTCTATTTATTTAACGCACGTCAATCAACCTTGGGCATATTTCCATACATTTACAAGAGTTTGGGAATTCTCTCTCGGTGGCTTATTAGCAATCAACCTTAATAAAATTAAAATTAACCGCCTAGTAGCAAGTTTAATTGGATGGTTAGGTTTAATTGGCTTGATCTTAACAGGCATTATTTTTAATGTATCAACCATGTTTCCTGGATATATTGCACTATGGCCAATGTTATGTGCCGTATTTATACTCGTTTCTGGTAACTATGAAACTAAATATGGTGTTAAGAAATTCTTAGGCTCATCTATAATGGTTAAAGTTGGCGGATTGTCATTTGGCTTATATTTATGGCATTGGGTGATTTTATCATTTTATCAGTACCATAATAATGAACGACCTGGAATTGTATTAGGTATTTGTATGATTTTACTATCATGGTTATTATCATATTTCATGACACGTTATATTGAAAAGCCAATCAGAACAGCATCTTCTGATAAAATTGCATTCAAAAAATTAGGAATTGGATTAGCGATACAGTTATTGGCAATCGCATCTTTATATTTCGTTATCTTTAATAATCCTTTTGAAAAAGAAAAGGTAGCATTGAGTGAAAATTATCCTGGTGCAATGGCTGCAGAAAAGCATGTAAAAGTTAAAGAAGGTGTAGAAGCAATTCCAGAGTTTTCAAAAATCAGAAACGAATCACCAGATTCTACAAGAGACAAAGTACATCAAAAAATAGGTGAATCAAAAGTTCTAGTAGGAGAGTACGGTAAAAAAGAAAACTATGATAAGACAATCGCTTTAGTAGGGAGCTCTCACGCACAACATTGGTTAGGCGCACTTCAAAAAGCAGCTGAAGAAGGAAATTATAGAGTATTAAGCATGACGAAAAGTGGCTGTGTATTAACAACAAAAGACAGTGACCGAGATTGTACAGAGTGGAATAAAAATTTAATTAAAGAACTTGATAAACAAGACGTCGATTTAGTTGTAACAACTGCAGATTCAAGTACAGATGTAAATGGACAAATCGATCCATTACAATTAAAACAATATCAAAACATTACAAATACAAAAACACCGATTATGGCAATAAGAGATAATCCGAGATATGAGTTTAATGTCCCAGAAACATTAGATAAATTCGGAGAACAAGAAACGATACAGAAGATGAATGCTAAACAACGTTTGCCAAAAGTATCTAAATGGGATCAACTTGAACAAAAGCCAGCAAATACAAAATATGTAGACTATACATCGTATTTCAAAGAAGATGGAAAATTTGCGCCAGTTATAGGTAACGTCATTGTATATATGGATAAAGGGCATATATCAAATAGTTACTCTAAAACGTTTGGTCCTAAAATAAAGAAAGATATCGAACAATACTTTAAAGAACTTAATCATTAATCTATAAAGCCCCTCAATCATATGAATTTATATGAGCGAGGGGCTATTTTTAACACGAAATATTGAGCAATTGTAAACAATGATAAAAGAGTGTAAACCCTTCCTTAAGTATCTGTTAAACGCCTGTTTATTGTATTCATAGAAGTTACAATATATTTAACATTACGAAAGTAATAGCTTAACAATTAATTATTAAAGGATGGATAAAATATGAAATTAACTACTATTGGTTTAGGATACATTGGATTACCAACATCAATTATGTTTGCGAAACATGGTGTAGATGTTGTAGGTGTCGATATAAATAAAGAAGCAGTAGATAAATTAAATAATGGTCAAATTCATATTGAAGAGCCTGGCTTACAAGAAGCTTATGAAGAAGTGTTAGCTAAAAATAAATTCAAAGCAAGTATGCAACCTGAAAAAGCAGATGCATTTATTATTGCAGTTCCAACTCCAAATAATGATGATCAATATGAATCATGTGATATTTCGTTAGTAATGGGTGCAGTTGAATCTATCGTACCATTTTTAGAAAAAGGTAATACGGTCATTGTAGAATCTACGATAGCACCAAGAACAACTGACGATCATGTTAAACCATATCTTGAAAGCCAAGGATTTGAAATTGGTAAAGATATATTTTTAGTACATTGCCCTGAAAGAGTGTTACCAGGAAAAATATTACATGAACTTATTCATAACAATCGAATAATTGGTGGTATAACACCAGAATGTGTTGAAGCGGGTAAACGTGTATATGGAACATTCGTACAAGGTGAAATGATTGAAACAAATGCTAAGACAGCCGAAATGAGTAAGTTAATGGAAAATACTTACCGTGACTTGAATATTGCGCTAGCAAATGAACTTGCGATGGTATGTAATCATTTAGATATTAACGTATTAGAAGTTATCAAGATGGCGAACAAACATCCACGCGTGAATATTCATTTACCAGGTCCAGGTGTTGGCGGTCATTGTTTAGCAGTTGATCCATACTTTATTATCGCTAAAGATCCAGAAACGACGAACCTCATTCAAGAAGGTAGACGTATTAATCGTTCAATGCCTCAATATGTTATTAATGAGTCTAAGAAAATTTTAGAAACTTTAAATGGTCATAAGGTTGTTGTATTTGGATTAACTTATAAAGGTGATGTAGACGATGTCAGAGAATCACCAGCATTTGATATATATAATGATTTGAGAAAAGAAAATGATATTCAAGTAGAAGCATATGATCCACATGTTGAGCTAGGTTTTGTCCAAAAAGATATTCAAAAAGCCGTTAAAGATGCATCTCTTGTATTGATTTTAAGTGACCATTCAGAATTCAAAACTTTAGTAGATCAAGATTTTGAAGGTATGAAAGACAAAGTCATTTTCGATACGAAAAATGTTGTTCAATCACAATTTGAGCAAGTTAAATATTACAACTACGGTAATTTATATACTTTCGGAAAAGATATTGCACTTTCATTTAATAAGTAAAGATTGAGGGGTCTTCATATGATAGATGTTAAAAGTCCAATTATTCAAAGCGGATTGAGCTTTCAAATTATTTTAAGAGAACCAGAAAATCAAGAAATATTTGATGTAGATGATGATGAACTTACAGTCGGCTATGCGTCTGACTATTTAAATAAAGCATTAAAAGTTATTTCTGTAAAAGAGATAGAAAGTGAACTATATGGATTAATTGTAAGAGGTACGAATATTATAGGATGGACAAGATTAAATCATTCTATCAAATTAATTTCGAAACCTATTGATACGATAAGAGTGGATTTACGTCATTTCTCTACACCACAAATTAATAGAGAACTAGGATTTAAAGTTGATTATAATTTGTTGTTTAAAGAAAAGAACTTTTCATCTAGAGCGTTGTATTTAATTGAAGGTGAAGTGTTAGAAGCTGTATTTAATAAAGGAACATTTACAGGGTTTGTGCCTACGAAAGATATAGATAGAGCAATTCCTATTAATAAAAAAGTATCGATAGAAGAATCTACAATTTTTTATCAAGATAGTGCATTGCACAAATCAATCGATTTATCATTGGATGAAGAACAATTTGATTTCAATAACGTCTCGATTGATATGGTTTTCTTAAAGGCAGAATCGGTAAGGATCATAATTAAAAAGAAAAAATATTGGATTAGCTTAAATGATTTAGAAGATAAAAGTATAATTCAAGATTTAGAAGCTAAGCAATATGAAAATTATAACGAGTTAACACTAGAACAGCTGGATATGATTACAAACTTTCAAGAAGAAAGAAAAGAATCAAAATCTGCAATTGTTCGTTTGATAAACGAAAATATCTCATTACAAAAAACAAATAAAAAAGAAGAAAAAGCGCAGTATGAAAGACTATATATGAATTTGAAAAATTCTAAATTAGGAAAGATTCAAACGAAATACTGGAGTTGGAGAAATAGGAGGAAATCATAATGTCTTCAAATATGCCAACAAATATCAATCGAAATAGTAATATCGAATCCACTAAAGAGGCTTTAGTTAATTTTGATGATAAAACAAAAGTTGAACAATTAGAAGAAGTGTTAGATATTGTTGAACAAGATTATATGTATGGACTATATAAATTAAAAAAGGTTAAAGATCATACAAATCATCATAATTACTATAAAAAAGTAGCAGAAGAAGCAAAATTAGATTTCCTTGAAAATCACCAACAACATTTATCAAAACTTGTAAATTCTGATACGTCACGTGTATTTATTAAAAATAAATACAAAGTTGGTCTCATTGCTGATGAATTTTTATATAACTCATTTAAAGATATAGGTAATATCGTTTATTTAGATAGTGAATTTACGGATTTAACTAGAGATATGGATGTTGTGATTGTTGCGACAGCATGGAGAGGTATAGACGGAAGTTGGACAGGGTTAGCTTCAGTAAATAGTGAGAAACGAAGAATGCTCATTGAAGGCATTCAAAAGGCTAGAAAATTCAATATACCGATAGTCTTTTATTCTAAAGAAGACCCTGTCAATTTCCATTTATACAAAGATATTGCGACAGAATGCGATATTATTCTGACATCTGCTGCGGAAGTGGTAGAAGATTATAAAGAGTATTGTCAAAATGATAAAGTACATGTACTTCAATTTGGTATTAATCCTCATTACCATAATCCAGTAGGTACGAGAAATCCATATAATAAATCATTTAAAAACGATGTTATTTTTGCAGGAAGTTGGACTGAGAAATATCCTGTTAGAAACCAAGAATCTGCAAGAATCTTTGATGAATTAATCAATAATGAAAATGACTTAACAATTGTCGATAGAAACTTACCGTTAAGAAGAAGACGTTACCAATTCCCAATGAAATATATCCCATTTTTAACTATGCCAATCGATCATGAAGAACTAATGAAATTGCATAAAGTATATAGATGGGCAGTAAATGTCAATTCAGTAAAATATTCAGAAACGATGTTTGCTAATAGAATCTTTGAATTACAAGCTTTTGGGAATTTAATCTTATCTAACTATTCAGTAGGTGTTAATAATCAATTTCCAAATGTATTTATGATTAATCATAAAACTGATGTGGCACCAATTATGAACCAATATCAAGAATATGAAATAGAAGATATGCAGGCTAAAAGTATACGTAGTGTGATGAGAAACTGTACAACGTATCATCGCTTAGATGAAGTTCTATCATATATTGGCATTGAACCGACTCAAAAAGAATCACAAATACTCGTAGTTGTTGATGCATTAACCGATAAAATGAAAGATATTCTATATCGACAATTACATGTTCAGTTTGATGTTATAGAAGCGCAAGATACGATAGAAGATGCATCACAATATGATTTTATAACTTACATGAAAGATTCAATCGAATATGAAGAATATTATTTAGAAGATTTATTAACAGCATTTAAATATGTAGATGTTGATTTTGTTACGAAAGATAAACAACATGAAGCACATCAATTTATTGAAAAAGCTCAAAATAAATATGTAACAATGTATCATAAAAATATATTCGATCAACAATTGAATATTACACAATCTCAAAATGGCTATAATTTAGATCAATCAGAAATTTATGACGCATCTTTATATGGTCAAAGTAACCGTAAGAAAAAATTAAGTGTCATTATTCCAATTCATAATAATGGTACTTATTTAGAAGACAAGTGTATGAGAAGTTTAAGAAGATCTTCAATATTTAAAGATATGGAAATTATATTCGTAAATGATGGTAGTACGGATTCTGAAACGATATCTATTATTAATCGATTAAGAAGACGATACCCAGATATCGTTTACTATGCATATGAAGAGGGATCAGGTAGTGCTTCAAGACCTAGAAATAAAGGTGCTGAACTTGCTTCTACAGATTATATTACTTATTTAGATCCTGATAACGAAGCTACTGGTGATGGTTATGCAACATTATTAGAAGAAATAGAATCGAATAAAGATGTCGATATGGTTATCGGTAATATTATTAAAGAAGATAATAAGCGCAGAGCATTGTTTAATTATGCTGGCACAGTTATGAAGTATAACGATGGAAAATTATTAATCGAAGACCCTAAAAAATATATGAAAAAATGTGGTCTGCGTGCTCAAAGTATTCAAGCTTTAATCATTAAATCACAAATTATTAAAGACAATAATATTCGAATGATTGAAGGTGCTGCTGGCCAAGATACTTTATTCTTCCAAGAATTAATGATTCATTCTAAAAAAGTACAAGCTGTAACAGATGTTATTCATATGTATTATGCTGCTGTGTCTGGATCAGTTACAAATTCGATTTCTAAGAAGCTATTTGATAAATATTACACGTTAGAAATTGAAAGAATTCCATTTTACGAAAAACATGGATTGTTAACATCCTACTTAGAACATAGATTTAATTTTTACGTTAAAGGCTGGTATTTGCCAAGATTAGAAAAAGTAAAACCAGAAGAAAGAAAAGAAGCGGTAGAACGATTTTTAGAAATATATAGTTTGTATGATCAATATAAACGTCCAGAAGACCATGATTTAAATCAATATGTTGAACATTTAAAGCAAGAAGTTCAGCAATAATTGCATGATTGATATAAGGGGGTGTGTATGATGGATAATACGTTCATAAATTTTAACAAAGCATATATGATCGTTCCTCGACAAATTTCAATTGAAGATAAAAACTATCGTCAATATGTTCAATTTACTGACTTTACGATTTATTTTTCAAATGATTTAAGTGCTTATGAGTATACAAAGAATGATATCAAAGTAGTCATATTAGGTCATTTTGTGCATACGAAACATGTCGATTTAAAATATCCTGAAATATGCGCCCAATTATTATCTCACGAAATAGATTCTTATGCTTTTCTTGAAGAGATGAGTTTTTATAATGGCAGGTATGTTATGTTAATAGAGTATAATGGACGTTTGCTACTATATAATGATGCAACGTCATTTTTATCATTGTATTATCATGCATCTCATGATTTATATGCTAGTCATTCTGAATTAGTGAATCAACTCGTAAAGTTATGTTTTGATAAGACTTGTGAAAGAATCGCACATAAGTCATATGGATTTTTAGACTATAGTAAATATAAAGATGTTTATAAATTCAATGCCAATACAAGATTTAATATAACAGACCATACAATTAAAAGAATTTATCCAATCAACCCATGTGTTAAGAAATCAGCAGAAGAAGTATATAGTATCGTTAACCATGAAATTGAAGCAGCGGTTGATTATTTATTTCGATTTAATCAAAAAGTGATTTGTTCTATCACTGCTGGTCATGATTCTAAAGTATCCTTATCTTATATTAAAGAACATATCAATGATGTGAATTTCTTTACTTATACAAAAAATATAGATGAATTAGAACATGAACATGCTGCTCGTATTTATCGTATAGATGAATATATCTCTCAAAAAATGGCATATAATTTAAATTTAAAGCATACGCTATTTAATATGGATCAACTAGCAGTCAATTCAAATTTGATCGATAGATATCGGTTATACGAAACAGATCATAGTATTCATTTAATTAATTATTATCATGAGAATAGGTCGTTTAATCATTGTATACATTTAAAGTCTACTATCTTTGAACTTGCTAAAAACATTATTCCGAAGCGGATACAACGAACAGACTCATTTTTACCGTATGAAAATGCAATCAAAAAATGGGCTAAAGATTTTCCGCTAGATCAATTATCTCACGATTATTTAATAGAATTTATTAATAGAAATGAGCTCTATAAGACGATTGAATTAGGTTATCATCCTTACGAAACGTTGTATTACGAATCTAGAATGAACGGTTGGCATAGCTGTATTGTTCAAGAAAGTGATGATTATTTAGACGTGTTTAGCTTAATCAATACGAGGCATATCTTATTCGAATTTATGAGTATTGAGCAGGAAGATAAGCAAAACCAAATGTTACATAAATTGATGATTAAACATCATTGGCCAATTTTAAATTATTTTCAAATCAATGACATGAACACATTAGAGTATAGAATAATTCAATTAGAAGAAGACACAAATAGAGATGTTGAGAGTTTGGCTCATGTAATGATTCAAACTGAAGATTTCTATCAAGTCATACAAAATGAAAAAAAGTTATTTCGTGCATTAACACCTAAATTTAGTAATGAAAATCAAAAGAAAATGATTTTAACGAATACGCAGGATAACACGATTACACTTGAGTTGAGAACATTTTATCATAATAAAAATGGCAGAAATACGGTGTACTTTGATATTGAAAGTGAGCCAATCGACTTAGTAGATTTGAGTAAAAACAATTTGGAATTGATGATAGAACCACAATCATCAATTACAATTTCTGTCTACGCAAGTAAAAAAATTGAGAAAACATCATGGATCAGCGCTTCACAATTTGAACTTATTGAAAAATAAAAATCAAGTAGGTCGTTATATATGAAGATAGTTACTGAAATCTTTAAAGAACAATTTAATAATTTACCTAAAATTTTTAAACTTGCAATTTATAATATGAAAAGTCAATATGCCAATCATTATCTTGGTGTATTTTGGAATATATTACAACCCATCTTACAAGTTGCTGTATATTATCTTGTGTTTGGTTTAGGTTTAAGAGGAGATGCGAGTGCACAAGTAGTAGGCGTACCATTTTTAGTACATCTTATTTCAGGTTTGTTTCCTTGGTTATTTATATCACAAGGGATCAATACAGGTGCATCTGCAATTCAAGGCAATGTAGGACTCTTATCAAAAATGAAGTTCCCATCTTCAATATTTATTTCTATAGCTTTAACAAATAATATGATTAATTTAATGATTACATCAGCCATTTTATTTGTCATATCTGTTATTAATGGCTATGTACCTTGGTGGCATTACTTTTGGTTTATATACTTTTTAGTCGCATCTTATGCAATTATTTTCGGTATTTCATTAATTATGAGTACATTAATTATTGTTATTCGCGATACTAAAAATTTATTACAAAATGTTATAAGAATGCTATTCTTTATGACACCTATCTTTTGGGCGATGGAAGAAGCACATGGTATTTTACAAAGGTTAGCAAGTCTAAATCCATTTGCATATTTAGTAGGTGTTTATCGTACGGCATTTGTGCATGATAACGTATCTGTGTACGGACAATGGCATGATCATTTATATTTTTGGCTTTTAACAATTATATTATTATTAATAGGTTCATTGGTTCATTCAAGGTTTAAACGGAAATTACTAGACTACTTATAGGGTGTTCATAATATGACAAAGAAATTATTAATGATTTCACAAAATTTTTATCCAGAACTTGGGTCAGCCGCAAATCGAATGAAAATGATGTTCAAAGCTTTTCGTTCAAGTGGTTCAGACCCGACAATGTTAACAACTGAGCCAACATATCCTAACCAAAGTTTATTTGAAGACCAATCTTATTTTACAGATGAATCTTTAAATAAATTAGAAAAGAAGAAAATTATTCGAATGAAAATGCATGGTAATAAGCAAAATAGTAATTTTATCATGAGGTTAGTCTATTATATAGAACAATACGTTAGATTAAGAGTCTTCTTGAAAATGCACAATGACGATTACGATATTGTGTATGTTTCTAGTCCAAATATATTTCTAGCTTGGGCGACGCTATTTTTTAAAAGTGCGAAACATCCGACATATGTATTAGAAATTAGAGATTTATGGCCAGACAGTGTAAATGGATTAAAGCATATTAACATAAGTTTATTTATGCCACTGTTAAAATATTTAGAGAAAAAAATGTATAATTCTGCAGATAAAATTGTCATTAATAATGAAGCATTTAGGTCACATATTCAGAAGCGATTACAGCGAAAAGTGCCTATATTTTATTTACCAAACGGCATTTCAAGAAATGAACTGATAAGTGAAGAAAAATATAATGATTTTAGTGTTATTTATACAGGAAATATTGGATATGCCCAAGATGTAGATAAACTTATTTCTATATGCTTAGCTTTAAATGATAAACAAATCAATGTTACAGCGATTGTTTATGGTGTTCAAGCTGACAAATTTAGAAAAGCTGTGAGAGATTGTAAGTATATTCAAGTGAAAAAGCCTATGGATCGTACAGCTTGTTTAACTGAAATATCTAAACATCATATTTCACTTTCAATTTTAGAATCTTCAGATGTGTTTATGAATGTGATGCCTGGAAAAATTGTTGACGCTATTGGTGTTGGAACACCTCCTATATCTAATATTAGTGGTCCAACTGAAGCCATTATTCAAAAATATAATCTAGGATTTGCAAGAAAACAAGCTTCAATAGATACAATCGTAAACGAAATTGAATCATTAAAACATGATGAACAAGCATTATCCATTAAAGCCAAGAATGCACGTGAATATCGTGATGAACACCTTATTTGGGAAGATAATATTGAAAAGCTTATGACATTTTTAAGAAAAGGTGATAGAGATGACAAAAACTTATAAAATAAAATGTGAAAATGTCTCGAAAGTTTACGACTTAAATGTAAACAGAAAAGATAAGCTGCTATCTTTATTTACTTTTGGATTAAGTTATAAATCTAAACCTTATTATGCTTTACATGACATTTCATTTGAAGTAGAAGAAGGGACTTCTGTAGGCATAATTGGACTGAATGGTTCAGGTAAATCAACTTTATCTAATATTCTAGGCGGTGTTGTTGAACCTTCTTCTGGAACAGTTTATACAAATGGTAAGCCGTCGCTAATTGCGATTGGCGCAGGGTTAAATCCTGAATTTACAGGTGAAGAAAATATTCATTATAAATGTTTAATGCACGGTATGTCGCAACGAGAAATAAATGAAAAATTTGATGATATTGTTCAGTTTAGTGAGCTTGATGAATTTATTTATCAACCCTTAAAATCATATTCTAGTGGTATGAAATCAAGATTAGGCTTTGCAATTGCGATTCATACAGATCCAGATATACTTATTGTCGATGAAGCATTGTCAGTAGGTGATGAAACATTTTCGAATAAATGTATAGATAAAATGCATGATTTACAAGAACAAGGAAAAACAATATTTTTTGTATCTCATTCAGCAGGACAAATTAAAAAAATGTGTAAAAAAGCGATTTGGATACATTATGGTGAGATGGTTGCATATGGTGAAGTCAATGATATCGTGGCGAGGTACGTTAATCTCATTCAGAAAGTAAAAAAGAAATCGAAAAAAGAACAATTAGAATATAAACGTATTAAAATCCAACAACAACGTAATAAAGAAGTTGATGATTCAGTCATACAAAAAGAAAAAAGACCAACAAGTTTATTAGCGATGATTGGGATCATGAGTGTGGCATGGATATATATACTACTATTCCAAGTAGGGATACTATAAATTGCATGGAATGAGGTTATCAAATGAAAAAGGTCACAATGTTTGTATGGAATCATTTTACGAATGATGCAAGAGTCAATAGAGAGTGTACAACTTTAGCGGATAATGGATATGATGTAAATTTAATTGCGATAAATGATCCGAAAAATCCTGCTATTTCAGCTTATGAAGAAATATCTAACACATTTAAAGTTCATAGAGTGAAGAGATATACATGGTTATTGCAAGCTTATCAAGATCATGGTAAGAAATTCTTATTAGTTGTAGCTGGTGTACAAGTTGTTATTATACCAAGTCTTTTCTATATAAGTTTCACATTAATGGCAGCTTATCTGTTATCACTCGTGGTTGCTGCAGGTATGATAAAGTTTAAAAAAATAAGAAAATGGTTTATAAATGGTGTAATTATTACGAGAATGATTGTAAAAGGTTATATACAAAATGCTGATATTTATCATGCAAATGATTTAAATACATTGCCTCAAGCTATCGTATGTTCTAAATTGCGCTTAAAACCAAAACCTTTAATTTATGATAGTCATGAAGTTCAATCTGACAGAACTGGTTATAATCCAAAGACAATTAAGCGTATTGAGTCGTTTATGTTAAAATTTGTAGATCAAATGATTGTAGAAAATCATACAAGAGCAAAATACAATGAAGATATATATGGATTCTATCCTAAAACATTATATAACTACTCAGAGAAATACAATATTGAAGAAAAGCCACAAATCAATTTACATAAGAAAATAGGCATCAATGAAGATGAGAAAATTTTACTTTATCAAGGCGGACTTCAACAAGGAAGAGGACTTGAATTGCTTATAGAAGCGATGGATGAAATTGAAGAAGGGCATTTACTATTTATCGGTGGAGGGAAGTTAACGCAACCTTTAAAAAAACAAGCCGAAGCTTCCAAACAAGCTGATAGAATTCATTTCTTAGATAAAGTACCATTTCAAGAATTACCATCATATACGCGTGAAGCATATCTTGGGTTCCAAGTGTTACAGAACATTTGCTTCAATCACTATTCAGCAAGTTCAAATAAATTATTTGAATATATGATGGCTCACGTACCAGTTATCAGTTGTGACTTCCCAGAAATTAAGAAAGTAGTTGAAGAAACTAATACCGGTTTAGTTGTGGATTCACATAACGCTTCAGAAATAGCTAATGCAGTGAATCAACTTGTAAAAGATACAAGCTTAAGAAATCAATTAAGTGAAAACACTAAACAAGCTAAAGAAATCTACAATTGGAATAATGAAAAATCAAAATTACTCGAAGTCTATAATCAATTTGTACCATTGGAGCATTCAATAACTCAAGTTGATACAAAATAACAGAAGGTCTACCATGCCTCGGCATGGAAGACCTTTTTTATGTGTTTTGAAGTAGTCATCAATTATATTTAGTAACTTGTGTTTTGTAAATATTGGGATTACAATTATATAATTATGATAGTAACGGTAGAAGGAGTAATTGTAAGATGTATATTAAAAAGAGTATAGAACGCGTTAGCAATTTTATTGAAGTAGGTAATGAACGAGAAGCAATGATGTTACTAAGAGATCTAGAAGCAAATGTAGTAAGATATGATTTTGAAATAATGGGAGACGGATTTAACAAATTTGCTGAAATATACGTATCACAAAAAAACAGAAAAAAAGCAATCGAAATGTATCAAAAAGCAATCCTATATTATAGAGAAGTCGGAAACCAAGAAAAAGTATCCCAAGTCAGTCGTAACTTTGAAAATCTGATCTTGTAGAGTTTAGCTGTAAAGTAGATATAATATAAAGTACCTTCCAGAAAATAATTTTGAGGAAGGTACTTTTTTATTAGTAGAATTGATTTTGTTTTCATAGTATAAATAGGAGCTCTGTATTTATCAAGACTCATCAAACTAGATAAATAGGAGGTCTGAATATTGCAAGTGGGGCATGACTAGCAATATTGAGGGTCTGAACATTGCAAGTGGGGCATGACTAGCAACATAGAGCCCCCGAATATTGCAAGACTGACCAAACTAGCAACATAGCAACCTCAATACAATCCCAAATCCCCAGCCATCCAACCAATACTGACCAATCCCCATCTAACCAACCAACTCACTCTCCATACCATTAATTAATTCTATTCAAAATAAAAAAGCTGTTATTAAAGTCTCTGACTTTAATAACAGCTTTAAATATATAGGTTTTACATATGGGCGCTGTGTCCGCCAACCATAACCCAATAAGTACCGATTATTACTAATAAAGTAATAATTACTGCGAAGAGTACTTTGAATGCAGTTGCGCGTCCATCTGGTCCTTCTGTTAAATGCATGAACATTAGTAATTGAACTAATGCTTGTAAGAAAGCAAATCCAATAATGATTGATGTTCTTACTTGTAGTGACATGCCAGTGTATAACATGACATAAACAGCTACTAATGTTAATACAATTGAGAATATTAAACCGACTGTATGTGTAACGACTGTTTTATTCATGATCCACTCACCATCCCTACAAGATAAACTAATGTAAAGATAAAGATCCATACAACATCAAGGAAATGCCAGTATAAACTTCCGATAAATACTTTAGGTGCATTGTGTTCATTTAATCCACGTGTAAGGATTTGGATTAATACACCTAAAATCCAGAATATACCTAAAGTAACATGGAGACCATGTGTTCCTAAAAGTATAAAGAATGAAGACCAGAATGATCCTAATTGAGGTGTAACACCTTCATGAACATAGTGAGTAAATTCGTAAATTTCAAATCCTACGAATCCGGCACCTAAGATAAGTGTAATAATCATCCATACCATCATCATTTTGACATTTTCTTTACGCATGTAGTAAACACCGATACCACAAGTGTAACTACTTACAAGTAATAGGAATGTCATAATCATAACTAATGGTAATTCAAATAATTCTGGTGTAGTGAAACCACCGTATGAACCACTTTTCTGTAATACTAAGAATGTTGCAAATAATGTACCGAATAACGCAACCTCAGCAGTAAGAAAGACCCAAAATCCGAGTTTATTTAATTGTCCTGTTTCATTAACAGTATCAATTGTATTGTGGTGTTCATTACTCATCTTTATTGTCCTCCTTTTCCTGTAATTCTTGTTCACGTAATTCGCGTAATTTTGCTTCATTTTCTTCTAATTCTTCAGCATGAATATGGTAGCCGTAGTCTTTTTCGAAACTTCTCCAAACCATACATGCTAATACGCCAATACCAAAGATAATTGCTGGTATATATGTTTCAAATACTAGGAAGAATCCACCGAATAAGAAACATACTGCCATCCAGAATCCAACATGTGTATTGTTAGGCATATGAATATCTTTATAATCTCTATCGTCAAGATAGTGTTTACCATTTTGTTTCATTTCTACAAATGTTTCAGTATCATACCATTTTGGTGTAATAGCGAAGTTGTAGTGTGGTGGCATTGCTGAAGCAGTAGCCCATTCTAATGTTCTACCTAAACCATTCCAGTTGTCACCAGTTGCTTCACGTTTCGCTTTACCAAAGCTGTATACGACGTTCCATACTAGAGCTAAGAAACCAATACCCATCAAGAATGCACCAATTGTAGAGATGAAGTTTAATGAGAACCATCCATCTGCTTGAGTGTATTTATATAAACGACGTGGCATTCCATCTAAACCTAATAGGAATTGTGGTAAGAAACATAAGTTGAATCCTAAAGTAAATGTCCAGAATAACCATTGATTAATCTTTTCATTTAATTTGTGACCAAACATTTTTGGATACCAGAATATTAAACCTGCGAAACATGCGAATACAACACCAGCGATAATAACGTAGTGGAAGTGTGCCACTAAGAAATAAGTATTGTGATATTGATAGTCCGCTGCTGCCATAGCAAGCATAACACCTGTAACCCCACCTAATGTGAAGTTTGGAATAAAGGCTAATGCGAATAACATAGGTGATTCAAATGTAATTCGACCTTTATATAAGGTTAATAGCCAGTTGAATATTTTAACACCAGTTGGTACGGCAATTAACATAGTTGATATTGAGAAGAATGAGTTAACTAATGCACCACTACCCATAGTGAAGAAATGGTGAACCCAAACGATAAAGCTTAAGAACGCAATACCACCAGTTGCCCAAACCATACTTTGATGTCCGAATAATCTTTTTCTAGCAAAAGTAGGGATGATTTCAGAGTAAATACCGAATGCCGGTAATACTAAAATATAAACTTCAGGGTGACCCCATACCCAGAAGAAGTTAGCCCATAACATTGGCATACCACCATTAGCAACTTCAAAGAAGCTTGTTCCCATTAAACGGTCGAAAGTCATTAAAGCAAGTGCGACAGTTAAAATAGGGAAGGCTAAGATAATTAATAATGATGTAATTAATGTTGTCATTGAGAACATTGGGATTTGCATAAATTTCATTGATTTAGTACGTAATTTTAAGATCGTAACGAAGAAGTTAATACCCGTCATTAACGTACCAATACCAGAAATTTGAATTGCAATTAAATAATAGTTAATACCTGTACCTGGACTGAAGTCAGTTGCAAGTGGCGCATAGTTTGTCCAACCAGCAGCTGGCGCACCACCAAGTACGAATGAAATATTAAATAATCCCATTCCGGCAGCAAATAACCAGAAACTTAAGTTATTTAACATAGGGAATGCAACATCTCGAGCACCTAATTGTAAAGGAACAACAACGTTCATTAAACCGATTAAGAACGGCATTGCCATGAAGATAATCATGATTACACCATGTGTTGTAAAGATTTCATTATAGTGCTGAGATTTAAGTAATGTATTATCAGGTGTCATTAATTGTAAACGGATAAGAAGTGCATCTACACCGCCACGGAAGAACATAATGATTGCAGATATAATATACATTACACCGATTTTTTTATGGTCAACTGAAGTTAACCACTCTGTATAAAGCCATTTCCATTTTTTATAGTATGTTAGACCACCAACAACGCATATACCTGTTAATACAAGTAATACTTGCGCCATTGTTATCATCCAGTCACTTTGAACGATAAATTCATTCCATGGAAAATTCATTACTTGTCACCTCCATGGTTCTTATCTGAAGATTTTTCATCATCAGATTTTGCATCTTCTTGCATTTTTTCCATTTCGTCCATATGATGTTTTTCTTCTTTTTTGAAGTCACTGTCATATTTTTCGTTATTTTTAAGAATCATAGGTTTCATTCCATGACGTTCATAGTTAGGGTTTGTAACAGTCACTTTACGTGCAGGTAATACTGGTTTTTCTGTTACGCCTTCGCTTTCATCATAGAAGTTTGGATCTTTTGGTTCATAGCGGAAACGTTTATAAGCATGGAAAATGTATTCAGGATCCGCAGCAGGATCTACATATGCTAAGTGTGTTCCACTAAAAGTAAGTTCCTCATTCTTAGTTGTAGGTAAAAGTTGATGATCGAATGTATCTTGATCAATTGTTTTACGTTTTTGAGATTTAGAAACCCATTTATCATAATCTTCGTTGCTTACAGCGTTAACATTAAAGGTTTGTCTAGAGAACCCTTCACCATTAAAGTTAGAGTTTCTTCCTTTGAATGTACCTGTTTCATTAGCTTGCAATGTCCAATCCATTGTCATGCTAGTCATAGCGTACTTCTGTCCACCTAATTGAGGTACCCAGAAACTTGTCATTGTATCCATAGATTGTAATTTAAATAGAACTGGTCGACCTTCTGGAATCGTTACATGATTGACAGTTTCGACTTTCTCATCAGGATAACTAAAGAACCATTTAAAGCCAGCACTTGTTGCATAAATAACAACTGGGTCTTCTTCAGACTTAGGTGCTTCTTCATAATTGTACAATGATTTAATTGTTGGTACGGCTAATATCACAAGTATGATGATTGGAATAATAAACCATACAACTTCTAAAACGACGTTGTGATGCATCGTACCAGATGTTTCATTTTTTGTTTTTCTATATTTAATAATAAATATTAAAAACAAAACGGAGACCACTATAACAATAAAGACCATCATAATAATTGAAAAGATAATTAAGAAATGTTGATCTTCAGCCATAGGGCCTTTGGGGTTTAATACTTCTAAATTTGAACAACCACTAAGTAAAATACCTAATGTTGACATGAGAAGTATTGACTTTAACTTTGCCACGTTTTTTACCTCCCAATTTTCTATATACCTATATATATGGCTAGACCTTAATTTTAAAGGATTTAAACATATTTACAAGGCTATAAAATAGGGTGTAAGCGTTATAATATAAAAATGTATTTAATTAACTTTGATATGACGCGTTTTTTTCTAATTGTTAAATTTTTGTGTACATTTTAAAAATATTTAAAAAAACGAAAAAACATCTTTAAATTGTTAAAAACATTGAGTTTTCAGGTTATTAAGAATAGTTCAAAATATTTTTAATATTCTTAAATAGGCACTTAAATGAAACGGAAATTTAAAAATTACACTTTTGATAAATATAAAAAAACAAACCAAATGAATGATTTCATTTGGTTTGTTTATATATGATTATTTTACTGTAATTGTTCTACCTTCAGCTGAGATATGACCGTCAGCATCAGAAACTGCATAGCCGACTTTATATTTACCTGGTTTGCTAGTGTCTACTTCACCACTTGTAACAATGTCAGATGTTAAATCTTTACCTGATTTATCTTTAGCTTTTATACCTTTTAATAAGTCAAAGTCTTGACCTTTTTTAATTGTAACATCTTTAATACCTGATAATTCAGGATTAGGTGCTAAATCTGCATCGTTTACGTAAACGCCTCTTTTGTATGTGTAGTAGTAGCCATCAGAATCTTTAACGTGGTAAGTGATATATTGTAAACCTGTTTTAGAAGTATCAATATCACCTTTAACAGTTACTTTATCAGTGATGTCACCGTCTTTTTTGTCAGATGCTTTAACACCTTTCATCGGATCGAAGTGGTCACCTTGATAAACTAAATCTTTAGTTGGCACTGTAATAAGTGGCATATTTTCATCTAAATCTTTAGTAGATGTCTTCTTGTTAGATGCTACTTCAGCTTTAGATTCATCTTTATTCTTATCTTTAGTATCGTTGTCTTTAGAACCATTTAATGAACCTTCTTTGACAACATATACATAATGCCATTTCGTTCTATATGCGCCATCAGAATCTGTGACTTTATATTGTACTTTGTATTTACCTAATTTAGAAGTATCAACGTCACCAGTTACTTTAATCTTATCTGTTAAGTCTCCATCTTCTTTATCATATGCTTTTATGCCTTTTAATGAATCGTAGTCAGCACCTTTTTCAACAACGTCACCTTCGACACCTTTAATTTGTGGAAGGCTGTTTCCAGTAGCACTCGCAGTTAATGAAGGTGTAACAAGTGAAGCAGAAACACCAAGTACTGTAAGTGATTGTAATATTTTATTCATCATTTTTTATGTACTCCTTTGTTGTAAGCTATAAGGAAAGAATAACATGTGTCGTTTTTCATTTCCTTACTAAATGATATATTATCGTAATATTTTCACATTTACATCGACCTTTAGACCGATTTCCCAACTTAAAGAGTGTAAACAGTGTCTTTTAGGGTGTTTTTAGGAATGATATCACTTAAATAATATTGATCAAGCGTACGTAAGTATTCCATTAAAGCATGATTGAGTGCACCTTTTAATCCACAATTTAATGCTATTGGACAAGTATTTGTTTCCATATTAAAGCATTCTACTAATTCAAAATGATCTTCAGTTTGTCTAACAAGTTTACCTATATTAATGTCACTAGGGGACTGATTGAGGATTATGCCACCATTTCTTCCTCTTATAGATTTTAAGTATCCTAACTTAACAAGTTGATGTACGACTTTTGTTAAATGATTTTTTGATATGCCATAAAAGTTTGAAATCTCTTCTATTTGAGATTGTTTATTTTGTTGAGCTAAATACATGAGGACACGTAAAGAATAATCCGTGTATTGGGTGAGCTTCATAAAGTTCAACCTCCTTATAATATATTAATTATACTTAATTTGAAGGTTAAAAAACAATCAATCAATATATGTATTTTTAAAAGAGTGACAACTTTGTAAACTTTTTGCGAACTGTATTGATAAACATTGTGAAATTATTTACAATTAAACATGTATTTAAAATATATCTTTTAGAGGGGGACTTCTGATGTTATCAGAACAAACTAAAGAAATCGTAAAACAAACAGTACCAGTATTAGAACAATACGGAAATGAAATTACAAAAGTCTTTTATCAAAGAATGTTTGAAGCTCATCCAGAATTATTGAACATATTTAATAAATCTAACCAAAAACAAGGTAAACAACAAACAGCTTTAGCACAAACAGTTTTAGCAGCAGCTAAACATATCGATCATTTAGAAGCAATCGTTCCTAACGTAAATCAAATTGCACATAAACACCGTGCATTACAAGTTAAAGAAGAACATTATCCAATTGTTGGTGAATTCTTACTAAAAGCAATTAAAGAAGTTCTAGGCGATGCAGCTACAGATGATATTATGAATGCTTGGGAAGAAGCATATGGTGAAATTGCAGGCGTATTTATCCAAATGGAAAAAGCAATGTACGAACAAGCAGCTTGGGATGACTTTAAATCATTTAAAATTACAAATATCGAAGATCAAGGTACTTCAATGAAATCATTTGAAGTTGAACCGGTAGATAACATTAAAATTCCTGAACTTGTTGCAGGTCAATATATCACTGTACGTATTAAACCAACAAACGATGATAATTTAGCATTAAGACATTACTCAATTTACTCTGTAAAAAATGACGGTAAAATAAGATTTGCTGTAAAACGCGAAGGAGAAGGCGAGAAAAAAGGTCTAGTATCTCATGATTTACATGATAAATATTCAGTTGGAGATACTATTGAACTTTCAGCTCCTGCAGGTGATTTCAAAGTAGAATCAGATAAAGACAAAAAATTATTACTATTATCTTCAGGCGCAGGTGTTACACCAATGCTAGCAATGTTAGAAGATGAAGCATATAAAGGTAGAAATGTTCATTTCGTACATGTAAATGAAGCAGAAAAAGACGTACCATTTAAAGAAGAAGTAGACGCATTAAATGCAATGAACGAAAATGTAGAAGTTACTTATCATTTAAAAGAAAGAGACGGATATTTAACAAGCAATGAATTAAGCAATTGGATTAATGAAGACGTCGACATCTATTTATGTGGTGGTATCACATTTATGGATACAATATTTGATGAACTAGAAAAATTAAATATTGGCCAAGCAGATGTTCATTTCGAACCATTCGGTCCAAAAATGAGTATTACAAACGTATAATATAGGAATTTAAACCACCACTCCATTATGATCAGCATAATGGGGTGGTGGTTTTTGTATATAAACTTTATAACATTATAATGTTTGCGTTATTAAACATTATAATGTTATAATCTTTTTCAAAGAGGTGATCATTTTGAAAAGTACAGGTGTTATACGAAATATCGAAATGGTTGGTGGTAAGAAAGTAGATATTTTAATAGAAAAAGGGGTTATAAAGAAAATTGCTGCACCAAATTCAATTGATGGCGAATTGTTGTTTAATGGTGAGTATTCATTTATTTCTTCAGGATGGATTGATTTGCATGTACATGGTTTTTCGGATTTTTCTCCTTATGGTGACAATATCGACGACATCGGTATTAAACAAGGTGTGACAACAATTGTTGATGCAGGAAGCTGTGGTGCAAATAGAATAGATGAACTATATAACAGAGCTCAATCGAGTAAGACGAATGTATTTTCATTTTTAAATATTTCAAGAATTGGTTTGGAAAGAATAGATGAGTTATCCAATTTAGATTGGATAAATATTGAAGCATGTCATGATGCAGTTCATAAATATAAAGACATGATCATTGGTTTGAAAGCAAGAATTAGCAGTAGTGTTGTAAAAGGTAATGGCATTACACCATTACAGAAGGCAGTTGAAATTGGTAATGATTTGAAATTGCCGATTATGACGCATATAGGATCTGCACCACCTAAAATTGAAGATGTTATTCCTTTACTAAGGAAAGGCGATATTATTACGCACTTTTTGAATGGTAAAGAAAATAATCTGTTTGACAATAATGGCAATCCTTTAAATGTTTTAAAAGATGCAATTTCTAGAGGTGTGAATTTAGATGTCGGTCATGGTAATGCAAGTTTCTCTTTTGAAGTTGCAAAATCAGCTAAAAAGCATGACATTCATTTTAATACTATAAGCACTGATATATATAAGAAGAACAGATTAGAAGGACCCGTATTTAGTTTATCTAATGTTTTATCAAAGTTTATTAATTTAGGTTATTCGTTAGAAGAAGTCATAAATGCAGTAACTATCAATCCAGCACATATCATAAATAAAAAATATTTATCAGACTTCACTGAGGGTCAAGTTGCTAATTTAACAATATTTGATGTGGCGGATAAAGAAGTGGAGTTAATCGATTCAGATAGAAAAATATTAAAAGGTACAAAACTCATTAAAGAAAGAGGCGTATTAGCAAATGGAGAATTCTTTGAATTATAAATACGGATTAAAGCAAGTTATTAATGCTAGTGGAAGAATGAGCATATTAGGTGTTTCATCACCAACAGATACAGTCATGGATGCTATGAAATTTGGTGGACAGAATTATGTAGAAATAGCTGATTTAGTAGACAAATCTGGACAATACATTGCTCAAAAAATAAAGGCAGAAGACGCTGTGGTCGTAAATTCTGCATCAAGTGGAATCGCTTTATCTGTTGCTTCTGTTGTTACTAAAGGAGACAAAAGAAAAAGTCAACGCCTACACAATCAAAGTATTGAGCAAAATGAAATCATCTTATTTAAAGGACATAATGTGCAATACGGAGCACCAATAGAAACAATGGTTTATTTAGGAGGTGGGTCATTAGTAGAAGTTGGCTATGCAAATGAAGGAAAAGAAGAGCATATAGAGTCAGCCATTAATCAAAATACTGCAGCGATACTATTTGTTAAATCTCATCATGCAGTACAAAAAAATATGGCATCAGTTGAAGAAATATATGAAGTTGCACAAAGAAATAATATTCCATTAATTGTCGATGCAGCTGCAGAAGAAGATTTAGAAAAATACATTCAGCATTCTGATTTAGCAATTTACAGTGGGTCAAAGGCGATACAAGGACCAACAACTGGAATCGTCGCAGGTAAAAAAGAATGGATTGATTCTGTAAAAGTACAGTTACATTTTATTGGACGAAGTATGAAAGTTGGTAAAGAATCTGTTTTTGGCTTGTTACAAGCGATAGATGAATACTATGAAAAAGTTGATCATTCAAAAGAAGAGAAAGAAACGCTAACAAAACTAGATGCTTTAAATCAATATGATGGAATTAACGTCAGTATTGTACAAGATGAAGCGGGGAGAGAGATTTATAGAAGTCGTATAAAAGTAGACAGTTCAATGATTAATTTAACTGCTGAAGAAGTTGTGAATAAATTAAAAAATGCTGAAACAGCAATTTATACAAGAGATTATGGTGTAAAACAAGGTCATTTTGATATAGATCCAAGACCATTAAAAGAAAATGAAATAGATACGATTTACAATACAATGGTACAAATTTTGGAAGGGGAAATATAATGAAAATACTTGATAGATTTTATAAAAATCGCGTTTCTTTGAACGTCTTGGCTAAAGGAAAAGAGAATATAGAAGAAATATATAAAACGGCAGAAGGAAATGTTGTTATCGGTGTATTATCAAAAGACTTTGATAATGTAAATGATGCTGTTAATGCAATGAAAGACTTTGGAAGCAATGTAGAAGATGCAATTTCAATTGGATTGGGTGCAGGCGATAACAAGCAAGCTAAAGTCGTTTCTGAAATTGCGAAACATTACCAAGGGTCACATATCAATCAAGTATTTACAAGTGTTGGCCAAACATTTGCTAATTCTGGAAATACAACATGGGTGAATTCATTAGTATCTCCTTCTGGTAAACCTGGATATGTAAATATATCTACTGGTCCAATTAGTGGTGCAGGTGAAGAACATGCTGTCATTCCAATTAAATCAGCAATTAATTTAATAAAAGATATGGGAGGATCATCTATTAAATTTTTCCCTATGAATGGGTTGCAAACAATTGAAGAGTATAAAGCTGTTGCAAAAGCATGTGGTGAAGAACATTTTGGACTCGAGCCAACTGGTGGCATCACATTAGATAACTTTGAAGAAATTTTAGATATCGCATTAAAAAATAATGTACCTAAAATCATTCCACATGTTTATTCATCAATTATTGATAAAGAAACAGGTATGACAAAAATAGAAGATGTTGAATGGTTAAATAATAAAATTAAAGAAAAAGTTGATGCATATGAATAAGAAAATTGCTGCGTATGGTGAAATCATGATGCGGTTAACAGTACCGGATCATCTTCTATTAAGACAAGCAGATAGATTAAATTACAGTTTTACTGGAACAGGTGTAAATGTTACAGGTTTAATGGCGCAATTTGGATATGAAACGAACTTAATAAGTGCTGTTCCTGATAATTCAGTCGGTACAGCTGCGATTAGTGCGATTAGAAGACTTGGAATAGATAGTAATTTTATATTAAAAAGAAATCAAAATCTTGGAATGTACTTTTTAGAAGAAGGATTCGGTAATCGTTCAAGTAGTGTGACATATACAAATAGAACTGAAAGTAGTTTCAATACAGTAAATATTTCAGACTATCCTTTAGAAGAAATTTTTGAAAATATAGATGTTCTTCATATTTGTGGCATCTCATTAGCAATGAACGAAATGATGCGACAGAACATTCTTGAGATTGTAAAAGCTGCTCGAGAACACAATATACAAATCGTTTTTGATTGTAATTTTAGACCATCTCTTTGGGGTGAAGATGGAAATGAAAGAGCCAAACCATACTATGAGACGATTTTACATGAAGCGGATATCGTTCTCATGAATGAAAAAGATGCAATTAATACATTAGGTATTACGACAGATAAAGAAACAAAAGCAGAACAACTAGAGGATATATTACCTAAAGTATCAGAAAAATATCATATACCTATTATTGCAGGTACAAACAGAATCGTTAATAGTAGCAATCATAATACTATCAAAGGTTATTTATTCAAAAATAATCAAATGTATTACTCAAAAGATTATGAAGTCACGATATTAGATAGAATTGGAACTGGTGATGCATATACAAGTGGGCTTATTCATGCCGAATTAACTAACATGAACCCACAGGATGCCGTAGATTTTTCAACAGCTTCTTGTGCATTAGCACATACAATATCAGGGGATACCCCTTTATATAATGTAGATGATATAATAAAAGTCATGAAAAACGAAATTAACGATATTGAGAGGTAATCATTTATGACGGTACTATCATCAGAAAAAGGACCATTATATTTACAAATAAAACAAATAATTGAAGATAGAATTATTCATGGTATTTATACTGTTGGAAATAATATCCCAACTGAAACTGACTTTGAAAAGGAATTTAATGTGAGTAAAGTTACGGTTAGGGCAGCAATCAAAGAGTTAGTTGCATTAGGTTATTTAGAAAAGAAAAGTGGAAAAGGAACGCGCGTTATTAGCCATAAACCTTTTAATAAAGTTACAAAAAATAAAAACTTTACAGAGAAATTGGTTGAAGAAGGTAACGAAATTAAAAAAGTTATTAAAGATATCGCTGTCGTATCCAATTTAAAAAATAGTGAATTATATAACATGTTTGGCGAAAATGCCTACAAAATTACAAGAGTGTACTTATTAAATAATAGACCATATATATTATTTAATCATTATTTACCATATCCACTTCATAGTTTGAATGAATATGAAAAGCAAAAACAAAATAATGATCTGTCTATATATAAAATATTAGAAGAAGCGAATATAGAAATTATCAATACTGAAGATTCTTTTTCAGTGAAAAAAGATATTACGGCTTCAGAATATTTAGAACTTGATCCATCTGTATCACTACTAGTTAGAGAACGTCAATCTTTTAATAATAACAGTGAAACAGTTGAATATAGTATTGGCTATTATAATAGTGATTTGAAAAAGTATAGCATCAGCTTAAACAATTGATGCTTTAACTTTTGTGATTTAATGGTAGCGCTAACATTATAGGGGGGAAAATAATGGATTCAAATATATATTTATTAATCATTACGCTACTGTCAATTGTAATTGTTATTTTAGGAGTTGCTTTATGGAAATGGCACGCTTTTATTAGCTTAACTGTTGCTGGATTATTCTTGGCAATAATGGCAGGCTTGTCCCCAGAAAAAATTGTCACTGCTTATGAATCTGGAGTGGGTGATGTCCTTGGTCATTTAGTTGGTATTCTAGCATTAGGGACAATCTTAGGTAAATTAATGTCTGATTCAGGTGCAGGGATGCAAATTTCAGATTATCTCATAAAAGTATTGGGACCTAAGAAATTACCATGGGCAATGATGTTGTCTGGTTTTATTATTGGTATACCCGTATTTTTTGAAGTTGGAATTGTTATTTTATTACCGTTAGTCATATCTATTCATAAGACGACGAAAACGAATATACTATTGATCGCTATTCCTTTATTAGCAGGATTATCAATCGTTCATGGTATTGTGCCGCCACATCCAGGTGCCATGACAGCTATTGGAATTTATGATGCAGATTTAGGAAAAGTATTATTATATTCACTCATTATTGCTTTACCAACTGCAATTATATCAGGACCAATACTTGGTAAATTTATAAGTAAGAGATTGACTCCTGAAAATTCACCAAACATTTTAAAAGTCAATAATGAAACGACGAGTTTACCAAGCGTATCTGTATCATTCTTTATCATCGTACTACCAGTATTGCTAATGCTATTATCAATCATCACGCCGTATTTAGGTAGTTTACCAATCTTATTAAAAAATACTTTATTATTTGTTGGTAGCCCTGTCATTGCGTTATTAATTTCATGCTTTGTAGCATTCTATTTACTTGGATTTAAGCAAGGTATGAATAGAAATACAATCAAAAGATTAGTAGAAGATTGTATTTTACCAATAGGTTCAATTATATTAATAATAGGAGCAGGCGGAGGATTTAAAGAAATTCTTATTGAAACGGGTGTAGGAGAAACGATTGCTCAAATGACAGAAAATCTATCACTTTCTCCATTACTGTTAGCATTTTTAGTTGCAGGTTTAATACGAGTTGCGACAGGTTCAGCAACCGTTGCATTAACGACAGCAGCAGGTATAGTTTCGCCAATTATTCAAAATATATCTGATGTAAATTTAGAACTGCTAGTAATAGCAACAGGTGCAGGATCATTGATGTTATCGCATGTAAACGATGCAGGCTTTTGGATGGTAAAAGAATATTTAGGACTTAATGTGAAAGAAACATTCAAGACATGGACCGTTATGGAGACGATGTTATCAGTAGTTGCCTTCTTAATAGCCTTCGCACTAAATAGTTTCATATAAGTATTTTAATCAATAAAGTAGATGAGAAGATGGCGTTGTTAGGGACAGAATTCCGAGAAATGTCCGTAAATGAGTTCGCGTCTAATTACCACAATTCGAAATAATGGAAGTTAGCCGATTCTAACTACCAGAATTCAGAATAATGGAAGTTACAGCATTCTAACTACCACAATTCGTAATAATGATAGTTAGCGGATTCTAACTACCACAATTCAGAATAATGGAAGTTAGCGCCTATCTAACTACCTCAATAAATAAAAGCGGAACCGTCATAGGGTTCCGCTTTTTTTCTATATTATATTTTTATTCAAGTCCGTTTTTCCATTTTTCTGCTAATAATGTATTGTTTAATACCATGGTGATTGTTAATGGACCGACGCCGCCTGGTACTGGTGTGATTGCACTAGCTACTTCTTTAACGGCTTCGAAATCGACGTCACCTTTTAATTTACCATTCTCATCTGGTGTGTTTCCGACATCGATAATGACTGCTCCTGGTTTTACTAAGTCTTTTGTAACGAGGTGTACGCGTCCGACTGCACTTACGATTACATCTGCTTGTTTTAAGACTTCTTCTGTATTTGTTGATTTTGAGTGTAATAACGTAACAGTTGCATCTTGATCTGTTAATAATTTACTAACTGGTTGACCAACAATATGACTTCTACCGATTACGGCTACGTTTTTTCCTTTTAAGTCAATATCTGCATGTTTGAGAATTTCCATTATACCTAGTGGGGTACATGGGATAAATGTTCTTTCTCCAGTATATAATCTACCAATATTTATAGGATTAAATCCATCTACATCTTTGTCAGGATTGATTGCTTCTAATACTTTTGCTTCAGAAACTTGTTTTGGAAGTGGAACTTGGACTAATATACCACTTACTGAATCGTCATTATTTAATCTATCGAGTTCAGATAATACTTCTTCTTCAGTAGATGATTCATCCATATGTACAATTTCAGAAATCATACCAATCTTTTCAGCTGCTTTTTTCTTAGAATTAACATAACTTTGACTTGCGCCATCATTACCAACGAGTATGACCGTTAATTTAGGTACGATGTTATGTTCTTTTAACTTTTCAACTTCTGCTTGAAGACCTGCTCTGTAAGTCTTCGCTATTTCTCTACCGTCTAATATCTTAGCTACCATGAAAATTGCCTCCTATTAATAATCGAACTATATTGATTGATACAATGAAAATTATGCCCTTAATACGAACATAAATCAAACTTTTTTGTAAAAAATATATAAAATGTTCGTTTTTTCATTGAAAATAGCATGATCAATTGTTATGCTATATCTGTAATATACACAGAAAAGATTAAATATTTCAACTATTTGAAAGGGTGACCTACATGAAAGTGGCAGTTATAATGGGTAGTTCGTCAGATTGGCCAATCATGAAAGAAGCATGCGATATGCTTGAATTTTTTAATATCCAATATGAGAAAAAGATCGTATCTGCACATCGAACACCATTAGAAATGGTTGACTTTGCGAAAAATGTTACTGATCGTAATATAGATATTATTATTGCTGGAGCAGGTGGGGCTGCACATTTGCCAGGAATGGTAGCTTCATTAACAACAGTTCCAGTGATTGGTGTACCTATTGAATCAAAAAGCTTAAAAGGTATGGATTCATTGTTGTCGATAGTACAAATGCCTGGTGGGATACCAGTTGCGACAACTGCAATAGGAAAAGCCGGATCTAAAAATGCTGGTATTTTAGCCGCAAGAATGATCGGTATGACAGATGAAAATGTAAGAAAACAACTTGTTAATTATGAAAAAAGTTTAGTCGATAAAGTGGAGGAAATGCAAAATGACTTATTATAACCTAGAATCAGGTGACATGATAGGTATTGTCGGTGGAGGTCAATTAGGTAAAATGATGGCTCAGTCTGCTCAAAGAATGGGATTTCAAGTTGCCGTTTTAGACCCTGACGAAGATTGCCCTGCAAGATTTGTAGCACACCAATTTATAAACGCTGAATTTTCGGATATAGATGCACTCAATAAGCTTGGTGACATCTCTAAAGTTGTAACTTATGAATTTGAAAATATAGATGCACAGCAGTTAGAAAAACTTTCCAATCAATTTAATATTCCTCAAGGGAGCCAAACAGTTGCTTTATTACAAGATCGCTTAACTGAAAAACAAACGTTAGAAAGTGCAAATGTTCAAATTGTACCGTTTATGGAAGTTAAGTCAACAGAAGACTTGAATGAAGCTATAGAAACAATTGGCTATCCATTTATTATAAAGACACGCTTTGGTGGGTATGACGGTAAAGGTCAGCTTGTCATTCAATCTAAAGAAGATTTAGATGAAGCTAAGAACTTAATTACTGATACACCATGCGTAGTTGAAAAATATCTCCCTCTATTTAAAGAAGTATCCATAACAGCTACACGTGATATATATGATCATACAGTTTATTTTCCATTACAAGAAAATGAACATAGAAACCAAATTTTATATAAGACAGTCGTTCCAGCTAGAGTAGATTTAGAAGAACAAGCTATTCAAGAAGTTCAAAAAATTATGACGAAGTTACATTTTGTAGGAACGTTTACAGTTGAATTTTTTGTAACGGAAGATCATAAACTTTATGTGAATGAAATTGCGCCTAGACCACATAATTCAGGACATTACTCTATCGAAGCATGTGATTACTCACAATTTGATACACATATACTTGCAGTTGCAGGATGGCATTTACCGAAAAAGATTACTTTATTACAACCAGCAATCATGATGAATTTGCTAGGACAAGATGTGTTGAATTTACAAGAAGTATTTAGTGAGCATCCTGAATGGCACGTTCATATTTACGGTAAAAAGGTCAATAAAGTAAACCGTAAAATGGGACATATTACGAAATTATCAACAGATTTAAATAAAGATGAAAACCAATTTAATCAATTATTTGAAGGGCGGAACGATTAATATGTCATTACTTTATGAAGGCAAAGCTAAAAGAGTATTCAACACAGATCAAGAAGGTATTTTGAGAATCGAATATAAAGATGAAGTGACTGCCGGAAATGGTGCTAAAAAAGATAAAATGCTTGGAAAAGGTCGCTTAAACAATTTAATCACATCGAAAATATTTGGAATATTGCGACAAAAAGGCGTTGAGAGTCACTTTGTAGAACAAATTTCTGAAACAGAACAACTTGTTAAAGCTGTAGAGATTTTCCCATTAGAAGTTGTCGTACGAAATGTTGCTGCAGGTTCAATTTGTAAACGACTAGGTTTTGAAAAGGGATATGAATTTAAAGAACCTTTATTAGAACTATTCTATAAGAAAGATGAGTTAAATGATCCACTTATCACTGATGATCATGTGTCATTATTGAATATTGCTTCATCAGAAGAATTATCAACTATTAAAAAAGAAGCATTAAAAGTAAATAAAGTATTAAGTGAAATTATGAATGACATGAATTTAATACTCGTAGATTACAAAATCGAATTTGGCATAACAACTGATGGTGAAATTTTATTAGCGGATGAAATTTCTCCAGATACATGCAGAATTTGGGACAAAGAAACAAAAGAAAACTTTGATAAAGATGTATATAGAGAAGATACAGGATCATTAATTGATACTTACGAAACTTTCTACAAAAAATTGGAGGAACTATAAAATGAAAAAGATTGAATTGCATATTACGTTACAAGGTCAAGTATTAGATACACAAGGACAAGCTTTAAATAGAGCGGTACATGATTTAGGTTATGAACAAGTCAATGATATAAGAGTTGGTAAAGTGATTTACATGACTGTTGACGAAACAGATGAAAATTCAATCAAGAATATCGTTAATACTTTAAGTGAGAAGCTATTTGCCAATACGGTTATAGAAGAATATAGTTTTAAAATCTTAGAAGATAAGGAGAACGCATAATGAAATTAGCTGTATTAGTATTTCCAGGATCTAATTGCGATCGTGATATGTATAATGCTGCTAAACGTTCAGGTGTCGAAGCGGCGTATGTAGACTATAGAGAAACTTCTCTTGAAGGTTTTGATGGTGTGTTAATACCTGGAGGCTTCTCATTTGGTGATTATTTAAGATCAGGTGCAATGGCACGCGTAGCACCAATTATTAGTGAAGTAAAAAGACTTGCAAGTGAAGGTAAACCAGTACTTGGCGTATGTAATGGGTTCCAAATCTTAACAGAAGTTGGTTTGTTACCAGGTGCACTGTTACATAACGATAGTCATTTATTTGTAAGTAGAAATGAATCGTTAACAATCGTAAATAACGAAACGAAATTCACACATCAGTATGATAAAGATGAAACTGTCATTTATCCTGTTGCGCATGGTGAAGGTCACTATTATTGTACAGATGAATTATATGAAGAACTTGTGAATCATAATCAAATTATTTTAACTTACAATGATAATCCTAATGGTTCATATAAAGATATAGCTGGTATTACGAATAAAGAAGGAAATGTTTGTGGGATGATGCCTCATCCAGAACGTGCCATGGAAACATTACTTGGTTCAGATAGTGGCGTTAAATTATTTCAATCTATGATCGAAAGTTGGAGGGAACAACATGTCTAAGTTTTTAGAACCTAGTATAGAAGAAATTGAAAAAGAATATTTATATAGAGATATGGGTTTAACAGACGAAGAATATCAAAAAGTCGTAAGCATTTTAGGACGCAAACCGAACTTTACTGAAATAGGTATATTCTCGGTAATGTGGAGTGAACATTGCTCATATAAACATTCTAAACCATTTTTAAAACAATTCCCTACTTCTGGAGAACATGTCTTAATGGGTCCAGGTGAAGGTGCTGGTGTTGTAGATATCGGTGATAATCAAGCAGTGGTATTTAAAGTAGAATCTCATAACCATCCTTCAGCAATTGAACCTTATCAAGGTGCCGCAACAGGTGTTGGTGGTATAATCCGCGATATCGTATCAATCGGAGCAAGACCTATTTCATTATTAAATAGTTTAAGATTTGGAGAGTTATCTAATAAGACAAACCGCAGATTGTTTAGTGGAGTCGTAAAAGGTATCGGTGGTTACGGAAACTGTATCGGTATACCGACAGTAGCAGGTGAGATTGAATTTGATGAAAGATATGATGGTAATCCACTTGTTAATGCGATGTGTGTTGGCATTATAGATCATGACAAAATTCAAAAAGGTACTGCTAAAGGTATCGGAAACCCAGTTATCTACGTTGGATTAAAAACGGGTAGAGATGGTATTCACGGTGCAACTTTTGCATCTGAAGAACTAAGTGAAGCATCTGAAAGTAAAAGACCTTCTGTACAAATAGGAGATCCATTTGTAGGTAAAAAATTAATGGAAGCAACATTAGAAGCAATTACTTATCCTGAATTAGTAGGTATTCAAGACATGGGTGCAGCAGGATTAACGTCATCTTCTTCTGAAATGGCAGCTAAAGGTGAAAGTGGTATCCATCTTCATTTAGAGAAAGTACCAACAAGAGAAGAAGGCA
Source organism: Mammaliicoccus sp. L-M44 (assembly GCF_022386355.1). Lineage (NCBI taxonomy): Bacteria > Bacillati > Bacillota > Bacilli > Caryophanales > Staphylococcaceae > Mammaliicoccus > Mammaliicoccus sp. L-M44. The sequence goes on from NZ_JAJNIU010000013.1 coordinate 44,254, forward strand.
TCTCACCATATGAAATGATGCTTTCAGAAACACAAGAACGTATGTTATTAGTAGTTGAAAAAGGTACAGAACAAAAATTCTTAGATTTATTTGATCATCATGAATTAGATTCTGCTGTTATAGGTGAAGTAACAGATACAAATAGATTTGTTTTATCTTATGAAGATGAAATCTACGCTGATATTCCTGTTGAACCTTTAGCTGATGAAGCACCTGTTTATATTCTAGAAGGTGAAGCAAAAGAATTTAAACACAATGATAATCAATATGATGAAATCAAAGTAGAAGAAGTATTCCAAAAACTAATTAATCATCCAACAATTGCATCTAAGAATTACGCATATGACCAATATGATCAACAAGTTGGTGCCAATACAATTATCAAGCCAGGTATTAGTGCTGGAGTAGTTAGAGTGGAAGGTACAAATAAAGCGATAGCTTCTACTATAGATGGAGAAGCGAGATATGTTTATAACAATCCATATGAAGGTGGAAAAATGGTTGTTGCAGAAGCGTATAGAAATTTAATTTCTGTAGGTGCTAAACCATTAGCAATGACAGATTGCTTAAATTATGGTTCTCCTGAGAAGAAAGATATATACCAACAACTTGCAGATTCGACTAAAGGAATGGCTGAAGCTTGTGAAGCTTTAAATACACCTGTCGTATCAGGAAATGTTTCTTTATACAATGAAACAAAAGGGACTTCAATTTTCCCTACACCTGTAGTAGGTATGGTTGGTTTAATTGAAAATGTGACGTATTTAAATGATTATCAACCAAAAGTAAATGATCGTGTATACGTAGTTGGAGAAACAAAAGATGACTTTGGTGGTAGTCAGATTGAAAAATTATTATTTAAAGAAGTTAATCATGAACCAAGTTCAATTGATTTATCAGCAGAAGTAAAACGTGGAGAACAAATTAAAGATGCTATACGTTCAGGCAAAATTTCACATACACAAGCTGTTGGTAAAGGTGGTCTTGCTATTGGACTTGCAAAAATAGCTACACACTTTAACTTAGGATTAGATGTGACGTTACCAGTAACAAATGCTCAATTATTTAGTGAAACTCAAGGTAGATATATTATTGTCGTTAAAGAAGGACAATCTATAGATATTGACGATGCCGTTGAAATAGGTCGTGTTACTGATAATGCTCAATTTACGATTAAAAATGATGCTGCTCAAATTAAATACAATGTATCTGATTTGAATGAGCAATTGAAAGGGGCAATAGCTCAATGCATGAAATCAAGAGTTTAAATGAAGAATGCGGCGTATTTGGTATATGGAATCATCCAGAATCTGCACAACTCACATACATGGGGCTTCATAGTTTACAACATAGAGGTCAAGAAGGTGCAGGAATTGTAACTTCAAACGGTTTCGAGTTAAAAGGTGAAAGAGGATTAGGATTATTATCTGATGCGATTACGGATGTGCAATTAGAAGGTTTTAAAGGGAATCAACATGCAATAGGTCATGTTAGATATGCAACTTCTGGTAATAAAGGAATTGAAAATATTCAACCATTTTTATATCACTTTTATGATATGAGTGTTGGTGTTTGCCACAATGGTAACTTAGTCAATGCACAAAGTTTAAGAAAAGAATTAGAACAAGAAGGTGCTATTTTCCATTCTTCTTCTGATACTGAAGTGATTATGCACCTTATAAGAAGAAGTAAAGCACCTACTTTCGAAGAAGCATTGAAAGAAAGTTTGAATACAGTTAAAGGTGGTTTCACATTTGCTTTATTAACAAAAGATGCATTATATGGCGCAGTTGACCCAAATGCAATAAGACCTTTAGCTGTAGGCAGAATGAAGACGGGTGCTTATATCATTGCTAGTGAAACATGTGCAATTGATGTACTTGGCGCAGAGTTTGTGAGAGATATTCATGCAGGTGAGTATATTGTTATAAATGATGATGGTATAAGAGTTGAATCATACACAACGGAAACAACGACTGCAATTTCAGCGATGGAGTATATTTACTTTGCAAGACCCGATTCTACAATTGCAGGTAAGAATGTTCATGCAGTTCGTAAAGCATCTGGGAAAAAACTAGCTCAAGAAAGTCCAGCTTTAAATGCTGATATGGTAATCGGCGTACCAAACTCTTCACTTTCAGCAGCATCTGGTTATGCAGAAGAGAGTCATTTGCCATATGAAATGGGGCTTGTAAAAAATCAATATGTCGCTCGGACATTTATCCAACCAACACAAGAATTAAGAGAACAAGGTGTACGTGTGAAATTATCAGCTGTAAAAGATATCGTACATGGTAAAAATATTGTGCTTGTTGATGATTCTATTGTAAGAGGGACAACAAGTAAACGTATCGTCAGAATGTTAAAAGACGCTGGAGCAAATGAAGTTCACGTACGTATCGCATCACCAGAATTCATGTTTCCAAGTTTCTATGGAATTGATGTGTCAACATCTGCTGAGCTGATTTCTGCACATAAATCACCTGAAGAAATAAGGGATTATATCGGTGCAGATTCACTTGCTTATTTATCAGTTGATGGTTTAATACGATCAATAGGATTAGATAAAGACGTACCATATCACGGATTATGTGTAGAAAGCTTTACTGGTGACTATCCAGCGGGTCTTTATGACTATGAAGAAAGATATTATCAAAACTTAAGTCCACGTCAAAAAGCTTATTTAGCTAGTAATAAACAATACTTTGATAAAGAGGGTAATCTTAATGTCGAAAGCATATAAAGCATCTGGTGTAGATATAGAAGCTGGTTATGAAGCGGTCAATAGAATGAAGTCACATGTTCAAAGCACAATGAGAAAGGAAGTTCTAGGCGGTTTAGGTGGCTTTGGTGCTGCATTTGATCTTTCACAATTAAATATGAAGAAACCTGTACTTGTTTCTGGAACAGATGGTGTTGGTACAAAGCTTAAACTCGCAATTGATTATAACAAACATGACACAATCGGTATCGATGCAGTTGCGATGTGTGTGAATGATATTTTAACGACTGGCGCAGAACCTTTGTATTTCCTTGATTATATTGCGACGAATAAAGTAAATCCTGAAACGATTGAAGCGATTGTTTCAGGTGTATCTGTCGGTTGTAAAGAAACGAACTGTGCATTAATTGGCGGAGAAACTGCTGAAATGGGCGAAATGTACCATGAGGGAGAATATGATATCGCAGGATTTTGTGTTGGCGCTGTTGAAAAAGAGGACTATATAGATGGCAGTGAAGTTGATGAAGGTGACGCCATAATTGGTATTACTTCAAGTGGTATTCATTCAAACGGCTACAGTTTAGTAAGAAACTTAATTAAAGAAAGCCAAATTAACTTAAATGATGCATTTGATGATGAAAGAACGTATTTAGAAACATTTCTTGAACCAACAAAACTATATGTTAAACCTGTTCTTGCCGTATTAGATAAAGTAAAAGTTAAAGGTATGTCTCACATAACTGGTGGAGGATTTATTGAAAATATTCCAAGAGCGATTCCAGAAGATAAAGATGCGCATATCGATGTTCAATCATATGAAGTACCACAAATATTCCATTGGTTAAAAGAGCAAGGAAAGATTGAAGCAGAGGAAATGTATAATGTGTTTAATATGGGAATCGGCTTTGTACTTATCGTTAATAAAGAAGATGCACAAGAGACATTAGATATCTTGAAAGAACAAAATGAAGAAGCATATATAATTGGTGAAATTTCAAACGGAACAGGTCAGGTCAAATTGACGGGGGTTCAATCATGATTAAAATAGCAGTATTTGCATCAGGAAATGGATCAAATTTTGAAAAAATAATGGAAAATATCGAAGCAGGTTATTTAGATCATATAGAAGTAACAGCATTGTATACAGATAACCCTAATGCTTTTTGTATAGAAAGAGCACGAAGATTTAATTTACCTGTTTATATCATAGATCCAAGAACTTATGATAGTAAAAAAGAATATGAAGAAGCACTACTCACGAGATTATCTCAAGATCGTGTAAGTTGGGTTATTTTAGCAGGATATATGAAAATCGTTGGTCCTACATTATTAAAACAATATGAAGGTAAAATGTTGAATATACATCCATCAATATTACCAAGTTTTCCTGGAAAGGACGCTGTAGGGCAAGCATTAGATTACGGCGTACGTGTTACAGGAGCAACTGTTCATTACGTTGATAGTGGTATGGATACTGGCGAAATCATCGATCAATTAAGCTGTAAAGTATATCCAGATGATACGAGAGAAACATTACAATTAAGAATACAGAACTTAGAATACGAATTATATCCACGTGTTATGAAAGAAATTATTCAATAATAAAGGAGTCTTTACAAAATGAAGAATGCAATATTAAGTGTGTCAGACAAAACAAATATAGAAGATTTCGCAAGCAAATTAATAGAAAATGATTATAAAGTCTTTTCAACTGGTGGTACTAAAAAGGCACTTGAAAATGCTGGGATTGAAGTTTATTCAGTTTCAGAATTAACAAACTTTCCAGAAATAATGGATGGAAGAGTCAAAACTTTACATCCAGGTGTACATGGAGGTATTCTTGCAAATCGTTCTATTCCTGAACATTTAACAGCATTGAAAGAACAAGACATCGACTTAATTGACTTAGTAGTCGTAAATTTATATCCATTTAAAGAGACTGTTAAGAAAAAAGATGTAACGGAAGATGAAGCAATTGAAAACATCGATATCGGTGGACCAACTATGTTACGAGCAGCAGCTAAGAACTTCAAATTTGTTACAACAGTCGTAGATCCTTCTGATTATAATGAAGTTATTGAACGTATTGCTTCTGACAAATTAGATGAAGATTATCGTAAATCATTAATGGTAAAAGTATTTAAACATACAAATGATTATGATAATGCGATTGTTGAATTCTTTGGAAATACATCAGAAACATTAAGATATGGAGAAAACCCTCAACAAAATGCTACTTTTGTAAAGACTTCTAATGAACCGAATACATTAGCTGGCGCTAAACAATTACATGGTAAAGCTTTAAGCTTTAATAACATTAAAGATGCCGATGCAACGTTATCACTTATTAAAAAGTTTGAACAACCTGCAGCTGTTGCAGTAAAACATATGAACCCATGTGGAGTTGGTGTAGGCGCAACTATTGAAGAAGCATACGAATATGCATATGAAGCGGATTCTCAATCTATATTTGGTGGTATTGTCGCTTTAAATAGACCTGTTACAAAGGAATTAGCTGAGAAATTACATTCTATTTTCTTGGAAGTTATTATTGCACCAAGCTATGATGCCGATGCGTTAGAAGTATTAACAGCGAAAAAGAATATTAGATTACTAGAAATTGATATGACAGAAACGCAAGATGAACAAGAATTTGTATCAGTTTCAGGTGGGTACTTAGTTCAAGATAAAGATAATGCAACATTAACGCGCGAAGAAATGAAAGTCGTTACAGATGTTGAACCAACTGAAGCACAATGGAAAGCTTTAGAACTAGGATGGAAAGTTGTCCGCTCAGTTAAAAGTAATGCTATTGTACTAGCGAACGATCACCAAACTGTTGGTGTAGGTGCTGGACAAATGAATAGAGTGGGCTCTGCAAAAATAGCAATTGAACGTGCAATCGAAATGAATGAAAATGTAGCCTTAGCTTCTGATGGATTTTTCCCAATGGGTGACACTGTAGAAACAGCTGCTAAAGCAGGTATTAAAACAATTATCCAACCAGGTGGATCTATTAAAGATCAAGATTCAATAGATATGGCAAATAAATATGGCATCAGTATGGTATTTACTGGTATAAGACACTTTAAACATTAGGAGGTCAATATGAAAGTACTTGTTATAGGATCAGGTGGAAGAGAACATGCGTTAGCTCAAAAATGTCAATCGTCTAAATTAGTAAATGAAGTCTTTGTCATTCCGGGTAATGATGCAATGGAAGAAGTTGCGACAATCGTATCGGATGTTCAAGAAAATGACCATTTAGCTATAAAATCTTTTGTAGAACAAAACAATATTGAATGGGTAATAATAGGACCTGAACAACCTTTAATAGATGGTTTGACAGATGTATTAGAGGAAACAAATGCTAAAGTCTTCGGACCTAATAAAGAAGCAGCACAATTAGAAGGTTCTAAAGAATTTGCGAAAAAAATTATGGAAAAGTATGATATACCTACTGCAGAATATAAGACAATCACAACAAAAGAAGAAGCAATCAATTATGTTGAGCAGTGTAAAATACCTATTGTACTTAAAAAAGATGGACTTGCAGCTGGAAAAGGTGTAATCGTTGCTTTAACACGTGAAGAAGCAAGAGAAGGCGTAGAAACTTTATACCAAACACCTCATGAGAAAGTCGTATTCGAAGAGTTTCTTGATGGAGAAGAATATTCAGTTATGACATTTGTAAATCAATCATATGCAGTTCCATTTGATTGTATCGCCCAAGATCATAAACGTGCATTCGATGGTGATAAAGGGCCGAATACTGGTGGTATGGGTGCATACTGTCCAGTACCTCATATTACGGACGATGTATTGGAAGAAACGAATCAAAAAATCGCACAACCTATTGCGGATGCTTTAGTGAGTGAAGCCATTAACTATTTTGGCTTGATTTATATTGGTGCAATTTTAACAAAAGAAGGACCAAAAGTAATTGAATTTAATGCAAGGTTCGGTGATCCAGAGGCACAAGTATTATTGACTAAATTAGATTCTGATTTTATTGAAATATTAAACAAGGTGTATCATAAAGAACCTTTAACATTAGAATGGAAAGATGAAAGTGTTGTAGGTGTCGTATTAGCATCTAAAGGATATCCAGGTAGCTATGATAAAGGATATTCAGTTGAAGGTTTAGAGCATGTAGATCAATATTTTGTGAGTGCTCTGAAGAAGAATTCAGAAGGCAAGTATGAAAATAATGGTGGACGTGTCATGATCGTTATCGGTACAGGTGACAATATTGAAGAGGCTCAAAAAAATGCATATGAACAAGTCAAACATATTAAAAGTGAACAATTATTCTATAGAAATGATATTGGACATAAAGCATTAAAAGCATATAAATCATAATTAAAGGCTGAGACAACAAAGTTTGTCTCAGCCTTTTCATTGCGCTATATTTCATTCTTTTAGGGAAAGGTATGGTCAAATATAACGCAATGTTATCGAATATCTGAAAAGTGTGTTATAGGTAAATAAACATTTAATAAATATGCGATAGCAACGAGTGCAATCGTCAATAAGATGAAATATAAATCATTTTTAGTGAAAGGTACTTTATAATAGAAAGTTCTTTTGCCGTTTATGAATCCTTTTGCTTCCATCGCAACAGCTAACCTATGAGATTTTCTTATACTTTGACTTAATGTTGGAATGAGTAAATGGTGAATCCATTTTAAGCCTTTACGATTACTTTTATCTATAACTGCATAACGCATCTTTAAAGCTTGTCTTAACTGCATAAAAGAACTAAACATAAGAGGTATCATGCGTATAGAAGCCATGAAAGCATATGCGATTTTAGGTTTTACTTTTAAATGTTGCATGAAACTATAAAACACATAAATGATTTGCGAAGTAAATGGTATAACCATGCCGTAAAATGAAATGACAAGTGTACGCATGGTTACGTGAATACCTCTCAAAAAGCTTTCTTCTGTAATATGAATAATACCAAACTTGAAAATTGTTTCATTTCCTTCACCATAAAAAATCATAAATAAGGAAGAGGTGAGTCCGAAAAATAAAGTGATAGCAATGACGATTAATAGTGGTAACCATCTCACGCCGCTCATGAAGATTAGATAAAGGAACATAATAATCGTTAAATAAAGCATGAAATCAAATTGATGAATAAATATCGCATAGAAAAATAGAGTGATACCTAATATAAGTTTCGTTAGAATATTCACATCATCAATAAAAGTACGGTATTTCTTCCAATTAGTTAACATGAGATTCACCACCGTTTACGTGTAATTGCTCGTCTTTGATCGTCAATCTTCTAGAAGCATAACGATTAATAATCTCATTTTCGTGCGTAATCATTAAGATAGTTTGACCATGTTGAACGCGTTCATAAAATAATTTGATGAGTTCAAAGGTATTGTGACTGTCTAAACCGAATGTTGGCTCATCAAGTAAAATAATTTCAGAATTCGTACTTAATGCAGTTGCGACACTTAATCTTTTTTTCTGTCCTATTGATAATTCGAAAGGGTGTTGGTCTTTCACATGATTAAGTTTTAATAATGTCAACATGTCTTGGGTCTTGTCATGAGCTGTTTGTTTATCTTGATAAGCATAATTGATAAATATTTCGTTATATACAGATGTTTCGATGAATTGTAATTCCGGATTTTGATATACGAAATACATATGTTTAGAAGCATCTTTTACTTTTTTGATCTGTTTATTTTTGTAAAATATTTGGCCATTATATTTAATGAGCTGCATCATCGTTTCTAAAAATGTTGTCTTACCTGTTCCATTTGGGCCAGTGATTGTAAGCCATTCGCCACTTGAAATCGCTAATTCATCTAAACTAATTAGTTTTTTGGAGCCACGCAGTACATCTAACTGCTCTATATTTAACAACGGACTGTGCTCAGCAGTCTGTTTAGATAATTTTGGGGCATATTGCCATGAGTTAGGATGCCAAACACCGTATTCATTTAAAATGTCTGTATGATGATCTAATATATCTTGAGGTGTACTATCATGTGTGATTTCACCATTTTCATTCATTACAATGACTCTATCAACATAATTCCAAATATAATCAACTTTATGTTCTACGATTACAACAGTTTGATTATCCCAATGCTCCATAATCAAATCCCATAGTTGTGTCGTTGATTGATGATCAAGCATTGCTGTCGGTTCATCAAGAAATAACGTATTTGTATCTTGTAATAATATAGAAGCAATCGCTAATTTTTGTTTCATACCACCACTTAAACGATTGATTTTAAGTGAAGGGTCAGCATTTAAATTTACCTGTTTCATGGCATTTTTTATAAATCCGTCCATTTTATCAGGTTCGATGTTCATATTCTCAAGCACAAATGCTAATTCTTCTTTAATCTCAGGCATACAAAACTGAGTATCTGGGTCTTGGAAAATAACACCCGGAAGTGAATCGATATCGATTGAATCTACTTTCATCGGTATGTCCATCGATCTCGGTATAATACCGCTTAATACATTTAATAATGTACTTTTACCAGATCCACTTGGACCTAGTAACAGTACTTTTTCTTTATCATTAATATTGATGTTTAAATTTTTAAATATAATGCGTTCATCATCAGGATACTTTAGTCTTAAATTTTTTAGTGATAACAATTGAATAACTCCTATAATAAGTCATAATCTTTTTTAGATGCTGGTCTAAACAATTTCGTAACACCAGTTTGGTCAAGTGCTTTTACAATTGCATAGCCTAATGCACCAGCAACGATTGCACCACTTAAAATTCTAATCGTAAACATTAAAATAACATTCCATAAAGCAACGTCACCTAAGTAATTATAGAACCAATCAATTGGTAACGTAATAATACCTGCAGCCATACCAGCTATAACAGCAACTGATAATTTTCTAGATTGATATCGAACAGCTAAGAAGATGATTTCACAAGCTAAACCTTGTAATAATGCGTATACAAATGTTGGAATATCGAATTGACCCATTACAATCGTTTCGCCAGCACCGGCAGCAAATTCAGCAAGAATTGCAACACCAGGCTTTTGAATAATTAAATAAGTGACAATCGCTGCAATAAACCATACACCGTATACAGATTGTTCTAGGTGTAGACCGAGTGGTTTTAAAATTTCATAAGGTATCCATAAGAACTTATAAATGATTGCAAACAAAGCACCAATTAATACAGTTACTAAAATATCTGATAGGGTTAATCTTTTTGACATGTTAAATTCTCCTTTTAAATAAAAAAATGTGCACTCCTATATCTAAATAGAAGCGCACAAAAATATTGTTATCATTTAAAAATGAATATTATATGATTTACGAACACTTTCCTACGCTAGTATCATCTAGATCAGGTACAAAGGGTTCAGACCTTTTCATGTCTGTCTCAGTTTCAAAACACCCCTAGTGCATTTATTAATTTGTTATCCATACGATAAGTCTTATTAATCTATTTGTCAATAGTAAATCATAAAACTGAAATTAATTTCTTAAATAAATGATTTATAAGTTATTAAAATAAATTCAAAATAAAATCGGGAGCGAAATCGCAAATTTTCATACATTGCGATTTCGCTCCCGGATAGGTAATGAAATTCATTTATTCAAATGTGTCTTGTATATTTTCTTTTGTTTCATCCTGACCTTTGTTGTTGTCTTGCTTATTTTCTTGTTCTTTCTTTTTAGCTTTTTCTGCTTCTTCTTTATGCTTATCATTATGAGTCATGATAACACTCCTTTAAAATGTATGATATTATTATATACCCAACTACATATAAGTATTAAACTTCTTGCTAGTACTTGGGACTGATTTTCAATATAATTAAAGACAATTGAAAATGAAACAATTATAATGTTCAATGAGGTGAAGAACATGGCTATAAAGAAAAAAAGCTGGGAAGTTCATTTTAGTCGAATTATAGGTATATTTCTTTTGATTACTGGATTACTTATACTTTTTAATGCGCCGCGTATTAAAGACTATAATATCAAGGATTCAAGTAATATCCATATCAATAACATTTGGGACTTTTTTGTAGCTTTTTTTGATGAATTAGTAAGAATATTGCACCATTATATTGGTAACTTTCCAGTTATCGCAGCAATTATCGTATTGCTATTTGGTGTATTTGTATTATTAGTAGGACGTACTTTAAGAAGAACGACGCATTACGATTATGATATTTCTGTATTTTATATCGGACTGACAATTATTTTAATGATTGTTATTATGATGACCATGTTCCAAGTATATAGTTTTGCATCTTTCTTATTTATTATTCCATTTGCAATTCATGTGGGATATGTCGTTTATAAAAATGAGCTAAATCCAATGCATCGAAAGAAACATTACTTATGGATTATCATTTCATATGGATTATGTTATTTCATTTCACAATTTGCAATGAACCATAATATCGATGCTCAAAATGTAAAGCCTCTAGATGTTATGAGTGTTAACTTATTCTTCATTCTGTTATGGTGTCTAAGTCAAATGTCAGTTTGGATTAGTTTATATTTAAGAAGATCTTTACCAGTAAGTGATGAAGACATTGAACAATTTCATGAAGAAAGATATTCAAGAGTTAAAAATAACCGCTTAACTAGAAAAATATATACTTTAGCAGAAGGTTTTTACCAAAAATTACAGAATTTCAAACAAGCGACTTTAGAAAAATTCAATTCTGAAGAGGCAATTGCTAAAAGAAAACGTCGTAATGAAAAATGGAAAGAGATTATTAAAATCGAAGAAGACGATATTCCAAGATGGATGAGAAGACCGAAATGGTTAAAGAAAAGCTATATAGAGTGGATAAGTACTGTAGTTTTATTCTTATTTACATTTATAGAGTTTAATAACCGTAATGGTTTATTCTTATCAGGTGAATGGAAATTATCTCAAATTCAATATGTTTTTGAATGGTTAACATTATTTATTATGATGTTATTGATTATTTTATATGCATACTTCAATTACACGACAAATTATAAGAATAAAAATAATTTTGGTAAATTGTTTGTTATTTCAGCATTATTCTTTGAAATTGCAACGACATTCTTTGTTTCAGCAATTCAAACGTCACAATTTTCCGTATTTATCACACCAATTTCATTTTTACTATTATTATTTGTAACACCTGCATTTATCATTCACTTGAAAAAATCATTTTAATATCTTACACGATATAATTAGACACTTTATTGAGCGCTATGCGCTTAATAAAGTGTCTTTTATTTTATAATTTGCACGAGCAATTGCTGTATTTAAAAGTTTAAATATGTAATAAGTAAACTATTTTAATGAATTTATTCAAAAAATGTATTGCGTGGAATAATCTTATCCTTTATACTAACTTTAGTAAGCGTTTACATATAAGGGGATCAAAACTTTCTGGGGGAAATTTTGATTAATAAAATTCGGTTAACGGAGTATTCTAAAGGGGAATACTCTGTTTTTTGGTGTTTTGAATAATATACGTTATAATATGTGAGACATTTCGAAAGGATGGCTAATATATAATGAAACAATTAATTCTCAAAAAAGGAAAAGAAGATAAATATTTAAGAGGGTATCCTCTAGTTGAAAAAGACGACGTTTTTGATATGCCTAAAATGGATGAAGGTGAATTAGTTGCACTTGTTGATGCAGGTAAAAGATTCATTGCAACTGCTTATTATGGTGAACAAAATAAAGGTATAGGCTGGGTATTATCATTAGACTCAACTGAAAAGATTGATCATAACTTTTTTGTAAAGTTATTTGAAGAAGCTAAAAATGATAGAGCATATTATGAAAATGTAGATGGTATCAATGCATATAGATTATTTAATGCTGAAGGCGATGGAATTGGTGGACTGACAATTGATCATTATGATGGTCATTTATTAGTTCAGTGGTACTCAGTAGGGATATATCGATTGAAAGATAGAATATTACCTGCAATTAAAGAAGTCTTCGATTATAAATCAATTTTTGAGAAAAGAAGATTTAAAGGAATGGAAACAGCGTCAGACTTCGTAGCGGGTGAAGCACCAGAATTTCCATATGTCATAGAAGAAAACCATATGTTCTATAATATTAATCTTGATGACGGACCTATGACAGGTATTTTCTTAGATCAAAAAGATGTTAGAAAAAAATTAAGAGACCACTATAGTCAAGATAAAGATATATTGAATTTATTTAGTTATACGGGTGCATTTTCAGTTGCAGCAAGTGAAAATGCTCGTTCAACTACAAGTGTGGATTTAGCTAATAGAGCTAGACCATTAACCGAAGCAAACTTTGGTTTAAATACAATGGATCTTAATCAGAACCATATATTTATTATGGATGTATTTGATTATTTCAAATATGCTTTAAGACATGGTTTAAGTTATGACGTTGTCGTTATTGATCCACCAAGCTTTGCACGTAATAAGAAAAAGACTTTTAGTGTTCAGAAAAACTATCCTGAATTAATTGAAGGTGCATTAGAATTATTAAACGAGAATGGTAACTTAGTGTTAAGTACAAATTCAAGTGCTTTTCCACAAAAAGCATTCAAAAAAATGATTAATCAAACATTAGATCAATTAGGTGTAGATTATACAATCTCTGATGTAATGGGATTACCTAAAGACTTCAAGAGTCATCCACACTATAAACCAAGTAAATACTTGAAAGTCGTATTCGTACAAATAAATGGTTAAAATTTCCTAGTTCGGGTATATATTATTATAATAATGTTTGAATATAATCGAACTGTGAGGAGAATGGAAACAATGGGAATTTTCGATAAAATTACGACAAAAGCAGGCAATAAAGCATTTGGTATACAAGAAATAAAGAAACGTTCTGAATTACCAACTTCACAAGAAGAATTGTTAGAACGTAGAAAAAAAGCTAAAGAACTTATTCATAAGAAGTCATTAATGTCTTCAGCTGCAAATGTAGTACCAATTCCAGGACTTGGTGTTGGTATGGATATTAAATTAATGGGCGATATCATTGAAGATATTAATAAAATTTATGGATTAAGTCATAAACAAGTTAATAAAATGCAAGATGATTTAAAACAAAAAGTTTTAACATCAGCTGCAATGAGAGGTAGCCAATTTATTGGTCAAAAAGTAACGAATGCAATGGTAAAAGTTATTTTTAGATCAGTCGTAAAAAGAGAAGCGGCAAAACAATCAAGATGGGTACCATTAGTTGGACAAGCAGTTGCTGGTTCAATTAGTTATTATTTAATGAAAAAAATGGGTGAAGATCACATTAAAAAATGTGAAACAGTCATTCAAGATTTTATAGGTGAATAAAATATTGAAAAGAAGCTAAGGCATTTTGTAATGTCTTAGCTTCTTTCCTACAATTTGTCAACTACTACGTAGTAAAATGTATTTAAAATTGGCATCACTAAATAAGCCTTTATTATTTAATAATTTTTTCAATATGTTATGATTTAAATGAATATATTATCCGTGTGGAGACATGTGATAATCATATTCTTTATTATTTATTACGAGATAATGAATGGTTTTAAGTAGTTTGTTAATGCAAGCTACTGATGCAGTCTTGTGGCCTTTGCCATTAGGCTGCTTTTTTAATTTGTAATAATAGTCGATAATATGATTTTTAAATAACCTTTGACCTAACAGGAAATTTTTAATGATTAAGTAAAATAATGATCTAGCATGTTTGTTTCCACGTTTGTTAATTTTATCTTTAAAATGTGTTTTACCGGACTGATATCTTTTTATATCAATGCCTACATATGCATTCAATTGCTTATGAGAATCAAAGGATTTGATGTCACCTAATTCGCCAATAATCATTATGGCTGTTAAATCACCAATGCCAGGAATAGATTTAATTATTTTAAATTCTTCGAATTCCTCAGCTAACACTAATAACCTTTGTTTTATAGAAGCATTCCGTTTCATTAGATTTAATAAATCTTCAATCACATAAACTAATTTATCTGTTAAAAATGAATCTTTAGAAACAAATATTAAACTTGTTGAACATAACGCTAAAATTGGTACACAAATAGTAGTTGAATACACGAACCTTCAAAAATAAAGAATAATCAGCTCAAATAATTGCATACTTATGTAATATGATTGAATTGTAAGTGGTTTTTTGATATTCTTTAATCGTATAGATAAAATTTGATTTTATACAAATTTAATATAGGTATCAGAAGGAGACAATAAAAATGGAACAAAATTCATACGTAATTATTGACGAAACGGGTATTCACGCTAGACCAGCAACAATGTTAGTTCAAACTGCATCTAAATTTGATTCAGATGTACAATTAGAATATAACTCTAAAAAAGTTAACTTAAAATCAATTATGGGTGTAATGAGCCTAGGTGTTGGTAAAGATGCTGAAATTACTATCTACGCTGAGGGTAGTGATGAGAAAGAAGCTATCGAAGCAATTACTGAAGTATTATCTAAAGAAGGATTAACTAAATAATGTCTGAATTATTAAAAGGTATAGCTGCATCTGATGGTGTGGCTATTAGTAAAGCATATTTATTAGTTGAACCTGACTTATCGTTTTCAAGCGAAAATATCAGCGATGTAGACGGCGAAGTTGAAAAGTTTAAAGCGGCTGTTAATCAATCAAAAGTTGAATTAACTCAAATTCGTAATAATGCTGAAAAACAACTTGGTGCAGATAAAGCTGCGATTTTTGATGCGCATTTATTAGTGTTAGAAGATCCAGAATTATTAAATCCAATTGAAGAAAATATTCGCAATAACAAAGTAAATGCACCTACTGCATTAAATGAAGTATCAACAAACTTCATTACAATCTTTGAAAATATGGATAATGAATACATGAAAGAACGTGCGGCAGATATTCGTGACGTTTCTAAACGTATTTTGGCACATATTTTAGGTGTAGAATTACCAAATCCTAGTATGATCAATGAAAGCGTTATTATTGTAGGTGAAGATTTAACACCATCTGACACTGCGCAACTTAACAAAGAGTTTGTTAAAGGTTTTGCGACAAATATCGGTGGAAGAACTTCACACTCAGCAATAATGAGTCGTTCATTAGAAATTCCAGCTGTTGTAGGAACTAAAGATATTACTGATCGCGTAAACCATGGTGATAGTTTAATCATTGATGGTTTATCTGGTGATGTAATTATTAACCCAACAGATGACGAAGTTCAAGCATACGAACAAAAACAGAAAAACTTCTTAGCTGAAAAAGAAGAATTAGCTAAACTAGTTAATGATGAATCTGTTTCTAAAGATGGTGTTCATGTAGAATTAGCTGCGAATATTGGTACACCTAATGACTTAGAAGGTGTTAAAAATAACGGCGCAGAAGGTATCGGTTTATACCGTACTGAATTCTTATACATGGGTAGAGACAATATGCCTTCAGAAGAAGAACAATTTGAAGCATATAGTAAAGTCTTAAAAGAAATGGACGGCAAACGTGTTGTCGTTCGTACTTTAGACATAGGTGGAGATAAAGAATTATCTTACCTAAACTTACCTAAAGAAATGAACCCATTCTTAGGATATAGAGCGATTCGTTTATGTTTAGATCAAACTGATATCTTTAGAACACAATTAAGAGCTTTATTACGCGCTTCTGAATTTGGTAAGTTAAATATCATGTTCCCAATGATTGCAACTATCAAAGAATTTAGAGACGCTAAAGCAATCTTACTTGAAGAAAAAGAAAAATTAGTTTCTGAAGGTGTTAACGTTGCGGATGATATCGAAATCGGTATTATGGTAGAAATTCCATCTACTGCAGCACTTGCAGACATCTTCGCTAAAGAAGTTGATTTCTTCAGTATTGGTACGAATGATTTAATCCAATATACAATGGCTGCTGACCGTATGTCTGAGCGTGTTTCTTACTTATACCAACCATATAACCCTGCAATTCTTCGCTTAGTTAAGCAAGTAATTGAAGCTTCTCATAAAGAAGGTAAATGGACTGGTATGTGTGGAGAAATGGCTGGAGACAACACAGCAATTCCATTATTACTTGGATTAGGTTTAGATGAATTCTCTATGAGTGCGACAAGTATTCTAAAAGCTAGAAAACAAATCAAACAATTAGATCAAAAAGAAATGCAAGAATTAGCGAACAAAGCAATTAACTGTGCAACAGAAGAAGAAGTTGTAGAACTCGTTAATCAAATTCTTTAAAATTAAAAAACAGAGCAGTTATCTCTTAACATTAAGTAGATAACTGCTCTGTTTTTATATGTGAATGATTTTTTCAGACTTTATTGAGATTGCAAGTTGAATATCGCAATTTCAGGTGAACAAAATATTCTAATAGGAAGTCTTGTCATACCTATGCCTTGATTAACATAAAGGTATTGTCCAGTTCTAATTTGATATAAACCTTGTTTATATACTTTTCCATAAGTTGGTGTATAAATAGCGCCAATCTTAGGGAGTCGAACTTGACCACCATGTGTATGTCCAGAAAGTACTAAGTGGATGTTTGGATCTAATAATTTAACTTTATCTGGTTCATGTACGAGTCCAATTCGAAAGTCTATACGACAATTAGGTACTTGGAATGAACTGCTAAAGTTAGGTTGACCAAAACATAAATCATCAATGCCATTAATCTGAATATTACCGTCAGGTGTATTGACAACGTAAGAACTGTTCAACAAGACTTCAAAACCCGATTTATTCATAATATCTAATACCGTATGAATACCGTTTGAACCGTAATCGTGGTTGCCTGGAACAAAAAACTTTCCATATTTTGATTGAACTGTACGAAATAAAGGTATAACTAGATAAGGGTCAAATGAAATTTGAGCAATATCATCAAAACAATCACCTGTGAAACAAACAATATCTGCTTCTTGCTCATTGATAAGACGTACAAGTTGATATAAATTTTCTAAATTAGAATAATAACCTAAATGCAAATCTGTTATATGAATGAGTTTCAGATTTGATTTTAAGTTTGTATCAATAGAATGTGTGGTGACTTTAATTTTAGAACTTGGAAATTGAATTTTCATTAATGAATGCCTAATGCTTTATTAAAAGATTCTATATCAACTTGATAAAAAACTTCTCCATTAATGAGAACAGTAGGTGTTGAAAAACTGTCTAGATCGATAAGTTCGTTTTTAAATTGTTTGTTTTTTATATTTTTTTCTGTAAACGGAATTTCTTTTTCATTAAAATATTGTTTTACAAATTGGCAAGGGGGACACTGGTCTTGTGTATAAATTGTAACTTCACTCATAGCTTTCACCTCAACTTTATATAGACATATTATAAATGATTTTTTAAAGCGTTCAATTATTATGTCCTATTTTGCCATTAATTTGTCATTACTTTGTAAATGTTAAACATTTCACAAATGATTAAAGTGTTGTATAATAAGATTAAATTGTGATGTATATCACAAACGTTGAATGGAGGAATATTATGGATGCAGTAGTTATAAGTCGTTTACTAACTGCTATGACATTGGGATTCCATATCATTTTTGCAACAATTGGTGTGGGAATCCCATTAATGTTTGCAATTGCTGAATTTATAGGTATTAAGAACAATAATCCTATGTATATAGCAATGGCAAAACGTTGGTCTAAAGGTTATACGATTACTGTAGCGGTCGGAGTAGTTACGGGAACAATTATTGGTCTACAATTATCATTATTGTGGCCAGCATTTATGCAATTAGGTGGGCAAGTTATTGCGCTACCATTATTTATGGAAACATTCGCCTTTTTCTTTGAGGCTATTTTCTTAAGTATTTATTTATATACGTGGGATAGATTCAAAGGTAAATGGACGCACTTTTTAATTACATTACCAGTCATTATTGGTGGTACATTCTCAGCGTTCTTTATTACATCTGTGAATTCTTTCATGAATACGCCAAATGGATTTGATTTTATCAATGGAAAATTGATGAACATTGATCCAATTGCTGCGATGTTTAATGCATCATTCGGTATTAGAGCATTTCACGTTATAGCGACTGCGTTTATGACAGCTGCATTTATTTTAGCAAGTATAGCAGCATATCGTTTGATTAAGAATAAATTTATAGACGATAAAGAATATCATAAAAAAGCTCTTAAACTTACAATGATAGTTGGATTAATTGCGAGTTTACTTGCAATGTTAGCAGGCGATTTATCAGCTAAGTTCTTACATCAAGAACAACCTGAAAAATTAGCAGCTATGGAGTGGCATTTTGAAAGTGAATCAAAAGCAGACCTAGTATTATTTGGGGTAGTAGATGAAGATAAACAAGAAGTTAAAGGTGCTATTAAAATTCCTGGCGCTTTAAGTTTCTTATCAGATAGTAATTTTAATACTGAAGTTAAAGGATTAAACGAATTTAAGAGTGATGAAACACCACCACTTATCATTCACTATTTCTTTGATTTGATGGTATTCTTTGGTGTGTATTGTTTTGTCGTTTCAGCTTTATTTGTCGTATTAAAATGGGTGAAAAAATGGTCACAATATAGTAAACCAATCTTATATTTAGCAGTATTAACTGGACCTCTTGCAATGCTTGCAATTGAATTTGGTTGGTTCTTAGCTGAGATGGGTAGACAACCTTGGATATTAAGAGGTTACTTAAAAGTTGCAGAAGCTGCAACAAATGCTGATGGACTTGCACTTGTATTCATTGCATTCGCAATACTTTATTTAGTTCTTGGTATTTCATCAAGTTATGTACTTATTAGAATGTTTAGTCACAGCAAAGCGACTGATGATGTGAACAAAATAATAGACAGAAAGGGTGAAGTATAATGGATTATCAACATATAGGTATTACAGTGCTTTGGCTCTTTCTGTTTGGTTACATTATTATTGGTGCGATTGATTTTGGTGCAGGATTCTTCGCATTTCACGCTAAATTAACGAAGCAAGATCATATTATCAATAACTTGATTTCTAGATATTTAAACCCAGTTTGGGAAGTAACAAATGTGTTCTTCGTATTCTTCTTTGTAGGAATAGTTGGATTCTTCCCAGACTCTGCATATTATTTCGGGTCAACATTATTAATACCTGGTAGTATTGCATTAATTTTACTAACCATTCGTGGTAGCTTTTACGCATTTGAAAACTATGGACAAGATAGTAAGTTATCATGGTTATTCTTATATGGTGGAACAGGTTTACTGATTCCAGCATCATTATCAACAATTTTAACAATTGCTGAAGGTGGCTATATTAAAGAAACAAGTGATGGCGTTCACCTACAGTGGGTTGATTTATTATTAAGTCCATATGCATGGGCAGTTGTATTTTTAGCAATTATCTCAGTGTTATATATTTCATCAGGATTTTTAACATTTTATGCGAATAAAGCTAAAGATTCTGAAGCATATCATTTATTGAGACAGTGGTTCCTTATATGGGCAATTCCGATGATCATCATTTGTCAGTTCGTTTTCTTATCATTAAGACAACATAATGAAACGCATTTTAATAATGCAGTCGGTAGTTATTGGTGGTTATTCGGTTTAAGTATTATATTCTTTATCATTGCTGTTGGATTGATATACTTTAAAAAAGCACACGGCGTTGCATTTATCATGATATTATTACAATTCGGTACAGCATTCTTCGGATATGGTGTAAGTAAATTACCGTATATTTTAGATCCGTTTATCAATATTGATAAAGCAGTTGTGAACGATCAAATGGCATTAATGCTTGTAATCGTATTTATTTTAGGTTTACTTTTACTCGTGCCATCGCTTATATTATTATTAAGATTATTTATCTTTGATGCTGATTACGTTAAAGGTAAAAAATAAGATTATTATAAAGTATGGAGGCATATCATGAGTAGGGAGTATGTAGTTATAGGTTTAGGCCGATTTGGCGGAAGTATTGTAAGAGAGCTCAATGCTTTAGATATGGATGTAATGGCCATTGATGCAGATGAAGCAAGAGTGAATGAGTTCAGTGATATCGCCACACATGCAGTGATTGCAGATACAACAGATGAAGCGGTCATGAAAAGTTTAGGTATACGCAATTTCGATCATGTCATTGTTGCGATAGGTGAGAATATACAAGCAAGTACGTTGACAACATTAATTCTTAAAGAATTAGGTGTTAAAAAAGTTACTGCTAAAGCTCAGAACGATTATCACGCTAAAATTTTGAATAAAATAGGTGCGGATACTGTTGTCCATCCAGAAAGAGATATGGGTCGTCGTATCGCACATAATGTTGCTAGCGCATCTGTACTAGACTACTTAGAACTCTCTGATGAGTATTCAATTGTAGAAATTAAAGCAGGAGAAAGACTTGCTGGTAGTTCTATATTAGAATTGGATGTACGTGCAAATTACGGTATAAATATCATTGCAGTTAAAAGAGGTAAAGATATCATCGTAGCACCAGATCCAAATGAAAATATTGAATTTCATGATATATTAATCGTGATAGGTCATGACAATGATTTAAATAGATTTGAGAAAAAATTAGTAAACGAATAAAATAACACCCGTAATTTTTAGAAATTACGGGTGTTTTAATGTTTTATTTAATTTTCATGATAATTGGTAAAATCATTGGTTTACGAGCTGTTTTTTCGTATAAATAAGGTTGTAAAGCTTCAGTAATTGTAGATTTAACGTGATGCCATTCTACTTTATCATTATTGTTTAGCTTTTCAATAACAGCTTTTTTGATTAATCGTTGTGCATCGTAAATTAAATGACCTGATTCTCTCATATATACAAATCCTCTAGAGATGATATCTGGACCTGAGAGTAGTTGTTTCGTTTTGAAATCTATACTTACAACAACTATTACAAGACCTTCTTCAGAAAGGACTTTACGGTCTTTAATTACGACATTACCGATATCTCCAATTCCGCTACCATCAACAAATACATTTCCTGATGGAATACGACCAGCATATCTTGCAGAATCTTTTGTAAGTGCAAGGACATCGCCAATTTCATATACGAAGATATTATCTGGATCTACACCACAGTTCACACCAGTTTCACTATGTTTCTTAAGCATTCTATATTCACCATGAATCGGCATAAAATATTTAGGCTTAATTAAACGTAACATTAATTTTTGTTCATCTTGTGAACCGTGACCTGAAGTATGAATGTTTGATAATTTACCATGAATAACATCAGCGCCAGCTTTGTATAAAGCGTTGATTGTTCTATTTACACTCTTAGTGTTACCTGGAATAGGTGATGAACTGAATACAACTGTATCATCTGGAATAATGCTGATTTGTCTATGTGTACCATTAGCAATTCTTGATAATGCTGCCATTGGTTCACCTTGAGAACCTGTACATAAAATAAGAATTTCATGCTTAGGAACGGTATTAATTTTGTTAGGTTCAATAAATGTTTCAGGTGGTACTTTAATATAACCTAATTCTGTACCAATTTTAATATTGTTCTCCATTGAACGACCGAAGACAACGATCTTACGATTGTATTTAACGGCTGCTTCAACAGCTTGCTGAACTCTATAAATATTAGAAGCAAATGTTGCAAAAATAATTCTACCAGAACATTTACGGAAAATCTCATCGACGTTTTGTCCAACTTCCTTTTCACTTAATGTAAAGTTAGGAACTTCAGAGTTTGTAGAGTCTGATAACAAACATAATACGCCTTCTTCACCAAGTTGAGCCATTTTGGCAATATTTGCAGGTTTACCAACAGGTGTGAAATCAAATTTGAAGTCACCTGTATGAACGATTTTACCTTCTGGTGTATCTGCAATAATCCCGTATGCTTCTGGAATACTATGAGTTGTTAAATAAAATGAAATCTTGAAATGTTTAAATTCAAATTCTGAATCTTCATCAATTTCATTTAATTGAGCAGTCTTCAATAAATTGTGTTCTTCCAATTTATTTCTAATAAGACCTAAAGCAAGTGGTCCACTATAAATCGGAACATTCATTTGTTTTAATAAAAATGGGACACCACCAATATGGTCTTCGTGTCCATGAGTGATAAATAAAGCTTTCACTTTATGTTTATTTTGAATTAAGTACGTATAATCTGGTATCACGTAATCGATACCAAGAAGATCGTCATCAGGGAATTTAATACCTGCATCGATGACAATGATTTCATCTTGATATTCGAGGGCGTACGTGTTTTTACCAATTTCACCGAGACCACCCAGTGCGTATACGCCTACTTCATTTTTTTGTAAAGGCTTCATTTAGATTGTCTCCACATTAAAGTGATCTGATTTCTTTTCATATTCTAAATGAGCGCCCTCTAATTTTTGGACAAATTCGATATTGTAATTACGGTCAGATAAATATCTTCTAACTTGTTCTTCAGTTTGTCCTTCGAAATATTTTGTTTGTGTACTTTCACGTACGATTACTTCACTTTTGTCTTCTTGATAAAATACTTTAAATACTGCCATATATATAAATCCTCCTAGGTTAATTAACATAAATAAAGCCCTAGTTTTTAAGTCTAGGGTTTGTCAATTTCGAAATTTGATTCCCGTACATTTTTAAAAGTAATTATATGAAAATATATAAATACCTTTTTAATAAGTTCATTTTACATGATAATTAGAGATAAATAAAGATATTTAACTAAATCTTTCATATATATTGATTATCAACTAGAATAGAGATAAGGAGGCGATGAAAGTTGAATAAGAAATTAATATTTTTCGATATAGATGGTACAATCTATGATGAAAACAAAGAAATTCCAGAATCAACTATTGATGCGATAAAAAAATTAAAAGAAGCTGGCCATATCGTCGCAATTGCAACAGGAAGAGCACCGTATATGTTTAAAGAAGTTATTAAAGAAACAGGTATTGATACTTTTGTTTCGTTAAACGGACAAATTGTTGTATATAATGGAGAAATTATAAGTAAATATCCATTAAATAAAGAGGAACTTATGAGTATAGTAGACAAAGCACATGCGAATAATCATCCACTAGTATTTTTCGGTGAAACAGCAGTATATGCAAATGTAGAAAGTGATAACGACATTTCTGAAAGTCTTGGAACATTAAAGATGGATTACCCAGAATATCACAATACATATTATCTTGATCACCCAGTGTATCAAGCACTTATTTTCCATGCTGATGATGAAGATGACAAGTACGATAATCAATTCAATGCATTGAAGTTCTATAGATGGCATCCACTAAGTAGAGATGTAGTGCCAAATGATCGTTCTAAAGCAGAAGGCATAAAAGAACTCAGTGATAAATTAGGATTCCCATTAAGTGAAGTAGTTGCATTCGGTGATGGACCAAATGATGTAGAAATGATCACTGAAGTAGGGTGTGGTGTAGCAATGGGGAATGCCGTTGACGCACTAAAAGAAGTTTGTGATTTTGAAACGAAACATGTAAGTGAAAATGGTATATACTATGCATGTATAGAATTAGGATTGATAGATGAATAGGATGTGAATTTTATGGATAAGGTCGAACGCATCATCAAAACAATCGATGCAGAAAAAAACAGATCTGACAAACAATTTAAAGGAATAGAATTTAATATTCGAAAAAATGAAGTTGTAATGATCTATAACTATGATGAAATGATTAATAATGTTAAACAAGATCCACATTACATTCGACATAACAAAGATCCAGAATGGTTAAGTTTGGATGAATTAACCGCTATTCAAAAAGCATTAAAAGAAAAAAATATTCATTTCATCGAACGAAGAGATGAATTTATGTAATGAACAAAATTATGAAACAGAAAAAGGGAGCGGGACAGAAATCTAATTTGTAAAAAAGGTTTCGTAGTCCCGCCCGGCAAGGATGACTAGAATTGGAAAAAGCTTGGTACAAGCGTATTTTCAATTCAGTCATCTACTGCCAAGATACTACAAGAGGCTAAGACATTACATTATGTCCCAGCCTCTTTTTTGATAAGAGAGAAAGAACGGTGATGTGCGAGTTAGGGACAGAATTCCGAGAAATGTCCGTAAGAATGGTCCGCCTAATTACCAGAATTCAGAATAATGGAAGATACAGCGTTCTAATTACCAGAATTCAAAATAATGAAATTAAAAAGAGCGAATACCGACTGAATGGTATTCGCTCTTTTATCATCATACTTATTAATTAATTTCTACTGCATCATCGAGTGGTTTGAATGGATCTTCTTCATTAATATAGTCATAGAACATGATGCCATTTAAATGATCGATTTCGTGTTGCAATACGATTGCTGGATATCCTTTGAATCTTTTCTTAAATGGATTTCCTTCTATATCGTATGCTTGAATTGTTATTTTATAATTACGATGAACAAGTCCTGGTTTAGCTTCGTCTACACTTAAGCATCCTTCTCCGCCATTTAAATATGCTTTTTGTACGCTATGGCTTACGATTTTAGGATTGATAAGTTGAAGTTCGATTTGGTTTCCTTTTCCGTCATCTTGTATATATACAGCTAACATTTTTTTAGAAACATTGATTTGTGGAGCGGCTAGTCCTACGCCAGAACGTAATTTGTATTTTTTAGCAAGATCTTCATCTTGAGAGTTCTTTAGGAATTCCATCATTTCATTTAATGTTTCTTTGTCTTCAGTCGATACTGGTAATTCTACTTCTTCGGCTTTCTTTCTAAGAGTTTCGTGGCCGTCACGAATAATATTTTCCATCGTTATCATTTACATGCACCTTCCTCATATAAAATATTATCAAAAACTGGTCATTTTTACATCTATTATTAATTGTATAAATAAAAAAAACAGAGTAACATATTGATAGGATTAAAAGGAGGAATTACCAATGATTGGCAAGAAATTTGTAACATTAACATTAGCGACTTCAATAATTTTAACAGCATGTGGTCAATCTAAAGAATCACTTGAATCTTTTTATAACAAAGTTGAAAAAGCAAATAAAGAAGAAAAAGTTATTGTTGATTTAAATGAGAAAATGACTAAGGCAGAAAAAGATAAAGTTCAAAAAATCGAAGCATTAAATAAAGCTAAAAATGATGACTTTAAAGCAAAAGCGCAAGAATTAACTGACGGTATAAAAGATAGAGAAGAAATTGTAAAAGATGAAAAAGCTGCAATGAAGAAATCTAAGGACATTTATGATTCATCTAAAAAAGACTATAAAAATATAGAAGATGAAGAACAATTGAAAGAAGCTAAAGATTTAAAGAATGCATTAGATGAAAAGTATAAACTACATAATGAAGTAATGAATGCCTATCAAGAAGTATTAAAAACTGAAAAAGATTTATTTAGTTATCTATCAAAAGACAATGCTACACAAAAAGGTGCAAATGATCGTTCTTCTAAATTAACTGAAGTTAATAAAAAGACTGAAAAAGTTGTAACAGATTATCAAAACACTTTAAGAAAAGTACAACAAGAAAAGAAAGATGTTTCAGCTATTTTAGATAAATAATTTGTATTAGTACAGCTAATATTATGTTTTAGTACAGTTACATAAAAACCTTTAATTTGTGGGGTTTTTAAGATGTTAGTATTTTTTATTTAACAGTAAAACAGTTTTGTGTTAGAATGATTAAGAAATGATTATTTAATATAGGGAAAGGTATGGTGAATTGAATGGCTCCGAGAAAAAAAGCCCAATTCGATGCAGTAGCGACTTTAAATGAAATAGAGTCTAAGTTTGAAATGGTTCAAGTTTTAGATGAAGAAGGAAATGTCGTAAATAGTGACTTGTTACCGGACTTATCTGACGAAGAACTTGTTGAATTAATGGAAAGAATGGTTTGGACTCGTGTTCTAGATCAACGTTCTATTTCATTAAATAGACAAGGACGTTTAGGTTTCTATGCACCAACAGCTGGACAAGAAGCTTCACAATTAGCTTCACATTATGCGTTAGAGAAAGAAGACTATGTATTACCTGGTTACCGTGATGTGCCACAATTAATTTGGCATGGTTTACCATTAACAAAAGCTTTCTTATTCTCACGTGGACACTTTATTGGAAACCAATTCCCAGAAGGTGTTAATGCTTTAAGTCCACAAATTATTATCGGTGCACAGTTTATTCAAACAGCTGGTGTAGCACTAGGTCTTAAAAAACGTGGTAAGAAAAATGTTGCAATTACTTACACTGGTGATGGCGGTTCTTCACAAGGTGACTTCTATGAAGGTATCAACTTTGCTTCTGCTTACAAAGCACCTGCAATTTTCGTTATCCAAAATAACAACTATGCGATTTCAACACCTCGTGACAAACAAACAGCTGCTAAAACATTAGCTCAAAAATCAGTAGCAGTTGGTATTCCAGGTGTATTAGTAGATGGAATGGATGCATTAGCAGTATATGCAGTAACTAAACAAGCGCGTGAACGTGCAGTAAATGGTGAAGGTCCATCATTAATCGAAACATTAACTTACCGTTACGGTCCACATACAATGGCTGGTGACGATCCAACTCGTTACAGAACTTCTGATGAAGATTCTGATTGGGAAAAGAAAGATCCATTAGTACGTTTCAGAAAATATCTTGAAGCGAAAAACTTATGGTCTGAAGAAAAAGAAAACGAAGTAATGGAAAAAGCTAAAGAAGAAATTAAAACAGCTATTAAAGAGGCAGATAATACGCCTAAACAAAAAGTTACAGACTTAATGGAAAATATGTATGAAGAAATGCCTTACAATTTAGCTGAACAATATGAAATTTACAAAGAGAAGGAGTCGAAATAAGTCATGGCACAAATGACAATGATTCAAGCGATTAACAATGCGCTTCAAAACGAATTAAAAAGAGACGAAGATGTTCTATTATTCGGTGAAGACGTTGGTGTAAACGGCGGTGTATTCCGTGCAACAGAAGGTTTACAAAAAGAATTCGGTGAAGATCGTGTATTTGATACACCTCTAGCTGAATCAGGTATTGGTGGTCTAGCTTTAGGTTTAACGCTTGAAGGTTACCGTCCTGTCATGGAAATCCAATTCTTTGGTTTCGTATTTGAAGTTATGGACTCAATTGCTGGTCAAATAGCTCGTCACCGTTTCCGTTCAGGTAACTCTAAAGTGGCTCCAATCACAATCCGTGCGCCATTTGGTGGTGGTGTGCATACACCAGAATTACACGCAGACAACTTAGAAGGTTTAGTAGCACAATCTCCAGGTTTGAAAGTTGTTATTCCTTCAAACCCTTACGATGCTAAAGGATTATTAATTTCTGCAATCCGCAGTAATGACCCAGTTGTTTATTTAGAACACATGAAGTTATACCGTTCATTCCGTGAAGAAGTACCTGAAGAAGAGTACGAAGTAGAAATCGGTAAAGCTAAAGTTAAACGTGAAGGTACAGATTTAACAATCATCACTTATGGTGCAATGGTTCAAGAATCATTAAAAGCAGCTGAAGATTTAGAAAAAGATGGTTATTCAGTTGAAGTTATTGACTTAATCACTGTTCAACCATTAGATATTGAAACAATTGTTAAATCAGTAGAAAAAACAAACCGTGTAATCGTAGTTCAAGAAGCTCAAAAACAAGCAGGCGTTGGCGCAAATGTTGTAGCTGAAATTTCTGAAAGAGCTGTTCTTTCATTAGAAGCTCCTATTGCACGTGTGGCAGCTGCTGACACTATTTATCCATTCACACAAGCTGAAGGTGTTTGGTTACCAAACAAAAAAGATATCGTAGCGCAAGCTAAAGAAACATTAGAGTTTTAATGCGCATTAAAATAAGGATTTAATATTTAGGAGGAAAAAATCGTGTCATTCGAATTTAAATTACCAGATATCGGTGAAGGTATCCACGAAGGTGAAATTGTAAAATGGTTTGTTAAAGCAGGAGACGAAATTCAAGAAGACGATGTATTATGTGAAGTTCAAAATGATAAATCTGTCGTTGAAATTCCATCACCTGTTGCAGGCAAAATTGAAGAAGTTATGGTTGAAGAAGGTACAGTATCTGTTGTTGGTGATACAATTGTTAAAATTGATGCACCTGATGCAGAAGGTTTACAATTCAAAGGTCATGACGACGATGAAGAAGAAACTAAAGAAGAAGCACCAGCTGAAGAAGCTAAAGAAGAAGCAACTACTGAAACTCAATCAGAAAATGTTGATGAGTCTAAACGTGTAATTGCTATGCCTTCAGTTCGTAAATTTGCTCGTGATAACGATGTAAATATTAAAGCTGTTTCAGGTTCAGGTAAAAATGGCCGTATCTTAAAAGAAGACGTTGAAGCATACTTAAATGGTGGCGCTACTACAGAGCAACCAGCTAAAGAAGAAGCTCAAACTTCATCTGAAGATACACAAGCAGTACAATCTCCACAAGTACCAGAAGGAGAATTCCCTGAAACTCGTGAGAAAATACCAGCTATGCGTAAAGCAATTGCTAAAGCAATGGTTAACTCTAAGCATACTGCACCTCACGTAACATTAATGGATGAAATTGATGTTCAAGAACTATGGGATCACCGTAAAAAATTCAAAGAAGTTGCTGCTGAGCAAGGTACTAAATTAACATTCTTACCATATGTTGTTAAAGCATTAGTATCTGCACTTAAGAAATACCCAGCATTAAATACTGAATTTGATGAAGAAAATGGTGAAATTGTTCATAAACATTACTATAATATAGGTATAGCTGCGGATACTGATCGTGGTTTATTAGTACCAGTAGTTAAAAATGCTGATCACAAATCAATGTTCGAAATTTCTGATGAAATTAACGAATTAGCTGTTAAAGCACGTGACGGTAAACTACAAGCTAACGAAATGAAAGGCGCAACATGTACGATAAGTAATATCGGTTCAGCAGGTGGACAATGGTTTACACCAGTAATCAACCATCCTGAAGTAGCTATTTTAGGTATCGGTCGTATTGCTCAAAAACCTATCGTTAAAGATGGAGAAATTATTGCTGCACCTGTATTATCACTATCATTAAGTTTCGACCACAGACAAATTGATGGTGCTACTGGACAAAATGCAATGAACCATATTAAGAGATTATTAAATAATCCAGAATTATTATTAATGGAGGGGTAAAAATGGTAGTTGGAGATTTTCCTATTGAAACAGATACTATTGTAATTGGAGCAGGTCCTGGTGGATATGTTGCAGCAATTCGTGCAGCACAATTAGGACAAAAAGTAACAATCGTTGAAAAAGGCGAATTAGGTGGCGTATGTTTAAACGTTGGTTGTATCCCATCTAAAGCTTTATTATCAGCATCACACCGTTTCCACAATGCTCAACATTCAGAAGATATGGGTGTTGTAGCTGAGAAAGTAGCATTAAACTTCGAAAAAGTTCAAGAATTCAAAAATGGCGTTGTTAAAAAATTAACAGGCGGCGTTGCTGGATTAATGAAAGGTAACAAAATCGATGTTGTTAACGGAGAAGCATATTTTGTAGATGAAAATAACTTAAAAGTTATGACTGAAAAAGCATCTCAAACTTATACTTTCAAAAATGCTATTATCGCAACTGGTTCACGTCCAATCGAAATTCCTAATTTCAAATTTGGTAAACGTGTAATCGATTCTACAGGTGCATTATCACTTCAAGAAGTACCTAAAAAATTAGTAGTAGTAGGTGGCGGATACATTGGATCTGAGCTAGGTACTGCATATGCTAACTTTGGTTCTGAAGTAACAATCCTTGAAGGTGCTAAAGACATTTTAGGCGGATTTGAAAAGCAAATGACTCAAATCGTTAAAAAAGGTCTTAAAGCTAAAGGTGTAGAAATCGTAACAGAAGCGATGGCTAAATCAGCTGAAGAAACTGATAACGGCGTTAAAGTTACTTACGAAGCTGGCGGAGAAACAAAAGAAATCGATGCTGACTATGTATTAGTTACAGTAGGACGTCGACCAAATACTGATGAATTAGGTCTTGAAGAATTAGGTCTAAAAATGTCAGATCGTGGTTTAGTTGAAGTTGACGAACAAAGCCGTACTTCAATTAGCAATATCTATGCAATCGGTGATATCGTTGCTGGACCTCCACTTGCTCATAAAGCAAGTTACGAAGCTAAAGTTGCTGCTGAAGCAATTGCTGGTGAAAAATCAGCTGTAGATTACTTAGGTATTCCTGCAGTATGTTTCACTGAGCCAGAATTAGCTACAGTAGGTTACACAGAAGCTAGCGCTAAAGAAGAAGGATTAGAAATTAAAGCTGCTAAGTTCCCATTTGCTGCAAATGGTCGTGCATTAGCATTAAATGAAACTGCTGGTTTCGTTAAACTTATCGCTTTAAAAGAAAATGGTCTTCTAATTGGTGCACAAGTTGCTGGTACAGGCGCTTCAGATATCATTGCTGAATTAGGTTTAGCAATTGAAACAGGTATGACAGCTGAAGACGTATCATTAACAATTCATGCTCACCCAACATTAGGTGAAATTTCTATGGAAGCTGCAGAAGTAGCATTAGGAACACCTATCCATACAATGTAATCATAAAAATATAAGGCTGAGACATATTTATGTCCCAGCCTTTTTTTGTAAAGGAGTAAAAAACATGGAGTACAGTTATCCAATAGATGTGGATTGGACGCAAGAAGAGATTCTCGAAGTGATGGCTTTCTATAATCTTATAGAAGATGCATATGAAAGTGAAGCAAATAGAGAACAATTAGACCAAGCATATAAAAATTTTAAAAAAATTATTCCTGGTAAAGCTGATGAGAATAATTTTTATAAAGCTTTCAAAGAAGAAAGTGGTTATGATGGCTATAAAGTTGTTAAAGCTTTAAAAGAGAATAAAGAAGCGACAACGATTTCAGTTAAATAATATTATAAAATCCCCCAAAAAAGTGTTGAACTATAAAATGATTTCTGTTATTTTATTAAAGGTACTAAACTTAATGTTTAGTAAAAGTAAACATTACACTTTCTTGGGGGATTTATGAATATAGGAGAAAAACTTAAAAATTTAAGGTATCAAAAGAACCTAACACAAGAAGAACTTGGAGAGCGTACAGATTTATCTAAAGGATATATTTCGCAATTAGAAAGAAATTTATCTTCACCATCTATGGAGACTTTTTTGAATATTTTAGATGTATTAGGGGTTGAACCGAGTGAGTTTTTTAATGAGAAATTGTATCAAGCTCGTATACATTATCCTGAACAAGAACACACGATATATGATGAATATGATTTAGGTTACAAAATAAAATGGCTCGTTCCAGATTCCAATGAATTTGAAATGGAACCTGTAATTATCACTTTGAAAAGTGGATCTAAATATAAAGCATTTAGCCCATCAAATTCTGAAACATTTGCATATGTTAAAAAAGGATTCATAACTTTGAATATAGGGAATCAAACATATACTGCTAAAAGTGGAGAATGTTTTTATTTTAAAGCGCATGAAACGCATCAGTTTTTAAATCAATCTAGCAAAGATGCTGAAGTATTGATTGTAGCTACAGAATCGTATTTATAGGAGGTAAGGCATGAAACAACCAATCATAAAGTTCGAAGGCATTTCAAAGAACTTTAATAACACGCAAGTATTAGATGATGTCAGTTTTGAAATTGAAGAAGGTAAATTTTATACATTATTAGGTCCGTCAGGTTGTGGTAAAACAACTATTTTAAAATTGATAGCAGGATTTGAAACACCAACTAAAGGTAATATTTTGTTTAATAATAATATTATTAATAAAGTGCCAGCAAATAATAGGAAAGTTAATACTGTGTTCCAAGATTACGCATTATTTCCTCATTTAAATGTATACGACAATGTAGCATTCGGACTAAAAATAAAAAAGTTAAATAAAAAAGATATTCAAACTAAAGTAAAAGAAGCATTAAAATTAGTAAAACTTGAAGGATATGAACAACGTAAAATCACTGAAATGAGTGGTGGGCAAAAGCAACGTGTTGCGATTGCTAGAGCAATTGCGAATGAACCTGAAATTATCTTGCTTGATGAACCATTATCAGCTTTAGACTTAAAGTTAAGAACGGAAATGCAATATGAATTACGTGAATTGCAACAACGACTAGGTATTACGTTTATATTTGTTACACATGACCAAGAAGAAGCATTAGCAATGAGTGATTACATATTTGTTATGAAAGACGGTAAAATTCAACAAAGTGGTACGCCTGTCGACATATATGACGAACCTGTTAATAAATTCGTAGCTGATTTCATTGGAGAATCTAATATCGTTACAGGTGTTATGAAACGGGATTATGTTGTTGAAATGTACGGTATTCCATATGAATGTGTAGATGCTGGATTTGAGAAAGATGCTAAAGTTGACGTCGTGATTCGTCCAGAAGATATCACGATTAAATCAGAGAATGAAGGTCGTATCTCTGCAGTAGTTGACTCTCAATTATTTAGAGGTGTTCATTATGAAATTTGTTGTTATGATGCGCAAGGAAATGAATGGATTATCCAAACGACGAAAAAAGCAACAATCGGTGAAACAGTAGGACTTGATTTTGATTCAGAAGCGATTCATATTATGTTGCCAGGTGAAACTGAAGAAGAATTTGATCGTCGAATTGAAAGCTATGAGGATGAGGAACATGCATAAAATAAAATCATTATTACTCGTACCTTACATGATATGGATAGTATTATTTATTATCGTTCCGATTGCTATGATTTTCTATGCATCATTACTTGATATTCATGGACACTTTTCATTCGAGAATTACAGAAACTTTTTTACAAGTAGTTATTTAGAAATGACTTTAAGTTCAGCTTGGTATGCATTAGTTATTACTTTCTTTTGTTTATTAATTAGTTATCCTTTAGCGTTAACACTAAGAAATGCGAAACATAAAGATATATTATTATTGCTTGTTATATTGCCAACTTGGATTAACTTGTTACTTAAAACGTATGCTTTTATTGGTATTCTTAGTCATGATGGTTTATTAAATAAAATCTTAAGTATATTTCACGTACCATCAACAGAATTATTATTTACAAGTACAGCGTTTATCATTGTTTCGGTTTATATTTATATTCCGTTTATGCTGTTACCAATCTTTAATTCAATGGATGAAATACCAGAGAATTTATTACAAGCTTCAAGAGATTTAGGTGCAAATAGTTTTACAACATTTAAAAATGTAATCGTGCCTTTAACATTAGAAGGTGTGAAAACGGGTATTCAAATTACATTTATACCCGCATTATCATTATTTATGATTACACGTTTAATCGCAGGTAATAAAGTTGTTAACTTAGGTACAGCAATTCAAGAACAGTTTTTAGTTACACAAAATTATGGTATGGGTTCTACGATAGCTGTGTTCTTAATATTAGCTATGGCACTTATACTTATTATTACGAAATCTAAATCAGAGAATAAGGAGGTATAGTATGAAATTAACAGGAAAAATTTATTTTACAATCATACTTATATTTCTATACTTGCCTATCTTTTTCTTAATATTTTATTCATTTAACGGTGCAGGTAACATGACGCACTTTAAAGGCTTTACTTTTGATCATTACACATCAGTGTTTCAAAATAAACGCTTGTTAGTGATTATTGTGAATACCATTGCGATTGCATTGTTGGCCGCGAGTATTTCTACTTTAATCGGAATATGTGGCGCGATAGGTATTTATTACTTAAGAAATAAAAAATTAAAAGTCGGATTATTAACATTGAATAATATCTTAATGGTAAGTTCTGATGTTGTAATCGGATCATCATTTTTACTGTTATTTACTGTTATTGGTCACTATACAGGTATGGGGCTTGGTTTCTGGTCAGTATTAATATCTCATATAGCATTTTGTGTACCAATAGTCGTGCTTTTAGTACTTCCTAAGCTATATGATATGAATACATCTATGATTGACGCTGCTAAAGATTTAGGTGCAACTTCATGGCAAACACTTATTAAAGTTGTGATACCTCATATTCTACCTGGTGCAATTGGTGGATTCTTTATGGCACTTACGTACTCGTTAGATGACTTTACAGTGAGCTTTTTTGTGACAGGTAGTGGCTTTAGCGTATTATCTGTTGAAGTATATTCAATGGCTAGAAAAGGTATTACGATGGAAATCAATGCGATTTCTACATTACTATTTGCGTTAGTCATGATACTGATTTTAGGATATTATTTCTTAAAAAGAAGCCAACAAAAAAGACTTGAAAAAAGAGGGGGCATTATAAGATGAAACAATTAATACAGTTAGTCGGCATCTCAATTGTTGTAGGGGCATTGTTAATGTTATCTACTAAATTAATTGATCCGCCTCCTTCTAAAGGAAAAAAGAATGTCATTTATGTATATAACTGGGGAGAATATATTGACCCAGATTTAACGAAAAAATTTGAAAAACGAACAGGTATTAAAGTCGTATACGAAACGTTTGATTCAAATGAAGCGATGATGGCTAAAATTAAAAACGGTGGTACAGCATATGATGTTGCAGTGCCAAGTGAGTATACTGTTGAAAAAATGAAAAAAGAAAAGTTATTAATACCAATTGATCATAAAAAAGTACCGAATTTAAAAAATATTGATAAAGATTTTATGAATCTACCATTTGATCCAGGAAATAAATACTCCGTACCTTATTTTTGGGGGACAGTAGGTATTTTGTACAATCCTGAAACAACGAAAGGTATCAATTTTAACACATGGAATAGTCTTTGGGATAAGCGTCTTAAAGATGATGTATTAATTGTTGATGGATCAAGAGAAGGTATAGGATTTGCATTAAATAGTATGAATGAAAGTTTAAATGAAACAAATAAACAAAAACTGAAAAAAGCACAAGATAAATTAATTAAGTTATCACCTAATGTTCGAGGTGTTGTAGGCGATGAAATTAATACAATGATGGTTCAGAATGAATCGGATGTAGCCGTTGTTTGGAGTGGTATGGCAGCTGATATCATGACTGAAAATGATAAATTAGATTTTGTCGTACCTAAAGAAGGTTCAAACTTATGGTTTGATAATATCGTTATACCTAAGACAGCACAGAATGTTGATGGCGCACATAAATTTATTAACTTCTTATTAGAAGAGAAGAATGGAAAGCAAAATGCAGAATGGGTTGGATATGCAACGCCAAACAAAGCTTCTTATAATCTTTTAGATAAGAGTGTTAGAGAAGATGAGCGTTTCTATCCTGATTCTTCAGTAAGAAATAAACTTGAAGTTTATGAAGATTTAGGAAAAGAAAATATAGTAGCGTATAATGAAGCCTTTTTAAAATTTAAAATGTCGCTTAATTAGTCATTATAAAGGGTCTTTGTGAGAAACAAAGCCCTTTTTTTGTTATAATTAAAACCAATTCATTATTAGGAGGTAAACATGATGAATTCATATGTAGAACATGTGAGACAGCCAGTTGGTAGAGGTGTAGAAAAATTTCTCGGCTGGTTTGCTTGGATTATCTTATTGGGCATAACAGCTTTATCTTTATTTGCTGCACTTGTCGTATTAAATAATCCAGAAAATATAAATAGGCTAGAAACTTTAATTAATAGACTAAATATTAATATTACAACTAATGGACAATTAATGTCTGCTAGTGAAGTAGCACTCAATATTCAAAATGGTATTTGGTTATTTATAATTTATTTGATTATTGTTTTAATATTTTCATTTATTGGTTTAGTTTTAATGAGATGGAGAATATTTTCTGCTTTTGTATTTTTACTTTTAGCAATTATTACAATTCCATTATTTATTGTGCTTGTACCATTATTCTTCTTTATTGTATGTATTTTATTATTCGTAAGAAAAGATAAAATATTACCAGTTCAAGGTATGGCACCACAACAACCTTATTATGAAAATCAACGCGAAAATATTCCACCACAGCCTAGAGAACGTCAACGAGTTGAACCTAAACAGCAATATAGAGAAGAACATGTAGAAGAACCACTACAAGAGAAAGAGCGTTCGGCACAAGTTGACTCAGTAGAACAAACTGAAACGACTCATAGTGAGGAAGTACTTTCTCGTAGTAAAAAGCATCAAAATAAAAAACAAAGAAATCAGCAAGAAGAAACAAATGTTGAAAACTTAGATGATGCAGATCAGTCCGATATTGATCAACAAGAGAATATTGGTCAAAGACATGAAGATCCATACAATTATGAAACAACACAATCAGATGAGTATCAAGTTCAACCTGATAAACTGAAAAAAGAAAAGAAACCTAAAAAAGTAAAACCTAATGCAACAATTGAAAGAAGAAAGAATTACGAAAAAAGAATGCAACAACAGAAAAAATATTTTGAAGAAAAAAATAAAGACGAACAAAATATAGAAAAAAACGATCATAAACTTGATAAATAAAATTCAGATTGAGATAATGATAATTGACAAATTTTAGGAGGGTTTAAATGAAAAGAACAACAGAATATATATTACTTGTCGTAGGTGCTGTGTTTTCATTAATTGGAATTGTAATGGCATTTATAACGAAATCTTTTTCAAATACTGCTGAATTTAAAATGGAATTTGAGCGACAAATGCAAAATAATCCAGATTTGCAAAATGAAGTGTCTGTGGATGAATTATCATCGGTTATGAGTGGTTTAATAAATTATGCGCTTGTTATTCTAATCATCAGTATTATATTAGCGATAGTGGCATTAGTATTTGTAAAAAAACAAAGAATTTTATCTGGTATATCAGCTATACTTGGTGGTCTTGTTTCAATACTTATCTTTAACATTATTTCATTCCTTGTATTAATTATTGCAGGTATTATGTTATTAGTGAGAAAAGAAAAAAATCATCAATTTGAAGATGTGAATTTCCAAAATGACCATAATCATTTAGACGATAACAATCATCAACAAAGTCAGTTTAATTCAGAAGATAAAAAGAAAAAAGATGACGACCCATATATTTATTAATTAATAAAACAACAGCCCTTCAGAATTGAACTGAAGGGCTGTTGTTTTAAGTATTAACTATAAAATTTAATTAATTCTTCAAATGTTTCATCTAAAAATGCAGTAAATGATTTATCTGTTTTTAATACATCAGACTTAGGATCTAAAGTACGTGCTACGAAGAACTCAGCTTTTTTAATATCTTTTAATCTCTTTATATGATGTTTCAAATCTTCTGTAGATAATGAATCAATAGGAGATTTATCAATATTATAATGATCAAAACATAATGAATAATCACTAGGTAAGTCTTCTAATAAGTTAAAGTTTTTATTTAAAAAGTCAGCCATTTGACCTTTATTTTTATTTTCATGCATAACACCAAACATTATAAATAATTGTGATTCAAATAAACCAATTTGAAAATGTGGTAACATTTTATATCCACGTTGATTAGTTGCAAATGCTACCCAAGTATCTTTAGGGGGATTAACAGTTCTTCTCGCATGTTTTGCAACATGGTAATGGAATGTATCTCCAGTTTGTTCAGTTAAATATTTTGTATATCTTTCACCTAAAGCATGTAATTGTGGTCTTACTTGTTCGTCTAGTGCTTGCATCCTATTTTCTAAACCTTCAACACTAAAAACTTTAAAATCTTTTTGTTTAAACGTATACTTAGTCATAGTTGTCCTCCTTATAACTGTGGTACTTAACAATATTTTATCATAAATTTTTTTGAATATATAAAGAACAATGCTAATATAAAAATAACATAGGAGGTTTTGTCATGGAAATATACAAATTTGCTTATCAAATAATACAAGAAGCGGGTCAAATTATTCGTGATTCAATAGATGACGATATTCAAATAGAAACAAAGTCAAATCCTAATGATTTAGTGACAAATATAGATAAAGAAACAGAAGAAAGATTATTTAATCAAATTAAATCTACATATCCAGAACATCGTATTTTAGGAGAAGAAGGTCACGGCACAGATATTGATAATACAGAGGGCGTCTTATGGATTGTTGACCCAATAGATGGCACGCTAAACTTTGTACATCAACAAGAGAATTTTGCCATTTCAATCGGTATTTTTATTGATGGCGAAAAATATGCAGGATTTGTATATGATGTCATGAACGATAAAATGTACCACGCCATAGCTGGTAAAGGGGCATGGTTAAATAATGAACAACTTAAACCATTAGAAGATACTGATTTGAAGACCAGTTTAATTTCAACAAATCCATTATGGTTAACAAAAGAAAAATTAGCTAAAATCTATATGCCGATTGTTGATCAAGCAAGAAGTACAAGAGCATACGGATCAGCAGCATTAGACTTTGCTAACGTTGCAAAAGGCAATACAAGTGCGTATTTAACAATGCGATTACATCCATGGGACTTTGCAGGAGGCTTAATAATTGCAGAAGAAGTAGGCGCAGTTGTAACAAACCAATTAGGAGAACACTTAAATATATTAGAAGCCAATTCAATACTAATAGGCAATAAAAAAATTCACCAAGAACTATTGAATGAATACTTCTTACCATATAAGACAATGTTAGAACAAATTCATACAGAAAGATTTAAAGGAAAATAGGAAGTGGGCTTAAACAATTATTGTTTAAGCCTCAGACTGTGGACAAACTGAACTTAAATTTATAAGTTCAGTTTGTTTTTTTATATGGATTAATATTTTCCACTAAAATCATGATTAAA
>NZ_JAJNIU010000014.1:0-80582 GCF_022386355.1 Mammaliicoccus sp. L-M44
AAAATTGGCTGGACGAAGTCCAGTACAATACCGAACTCAATCCAGCCAATTAATAGCATAATGGAAACTCTAACTTTGGGGGGTCACTACCATCCTGGGGTTAGTGCAGAATTTCT
Source organism: Mammaliicoccus sp. L-M44 (assembly GCF_022386355.1). Classification (NCBI taxonomy): domain Bacteria; kingdom Bacillati; phylum Bacillota; class Bacilli; order Caryophanales; family Staphylococcaceae; genus Mammaliicoccus; species Mammaliicoccus sp. L-M44. The sequence continues at coordinate 117 of NZ_JAJNIU010000014.1, forward strand.
ACGGGGTTTTTCTATGACTTAATCTATTTTAGATAATGTAACGGATGATGTTCTATTTCTTAAGTCTACTTCGATTTCTTCAAGGCTTCTGCCTCTTGTTTCTGGTAAGTATTTGATGACAAATATCATTGCGAGTATACCGATGACTGCAAAGATTAGAAATACTTGTTCGATTCCCATAACTGATGTGAGTAGTGGGAAGAATTGTGCGACTAATAAACTACCTATTGATAATGATAATGTTGCGATACCTGTTGCTGCGCCTCTTGCTCTCATTGGGAATAGTTCTGGTAACATGATCCATAAGATTGGTCCCCAAGTGAATGCGAAGAAGACAATGAACAATGTTAAACATGCGACAATAATCCATGCACCGACTGTTGAGTGTAATCCGATTGTCCATACGAGTGTCGCCATAATAAGTAATGAACAAACCATACCGATATTACCTGTAATGAGTAGTTTTTTACGGTCAATTTTATCCATTATATATATTGCAAATATCGTTACAATTACATTGACTGATCCGATGCCGACTGTTCCAAGAATAGCTGTTGCATCTCCTAAACCTGCTTTACTAAAGATTGTTGGTGCATAGTAAATGATGGCATTAATGCCGATGATTTGTTGGAGTAGTGCAAATATACAGCCAATAACAAGTACGGGTCTTAGCCAAACGGATTTTAAGACTGTCCATGTACTTTCTGATATATGAATAATTTCTTTCATTTCATCAATTTCTTTATCAATTTCTGATTGTTTTCTTGTAATTGCCATAACTTTTCTAGCGGCTTTTTCACTTTTATGTTCAAGTAACCATCTAGGGCTTTCTGGCATAAAGTAAACACCGATCATTAAGATGACAGAAGGTACAACTGCTAATCCAACCATCCATCTCCAAGCTTCCATATCTGCGAACGCATAGTTGACTAAATATGAAGCAAGAATACCTATTGTGATCATCAGTTGGTTTAATGAACTTAAAGAACCTCTCGTGTCAGTAGGTGCCATTTCAGATAAATAGACTGGCACGATCGCTGTAGAGCCACCAACTGCTAACCCGATTATAAATCTACCTAAGACTAAGATAACCATTGATTGTGCTAATGATAGAATTAATGCGCCGACGATAAAGACAATCGCAATAACAAATACGAGCTTTCTTCGACCAAGTTTATCCGATAGTGGTCCACTGAATCCTGAGCCGAATATTGCACCAACTAACATTGAACTCACGACCAAACCTTCAGTGAAACTTGTGAGTGGTATATCATTTTTTATAAAAAGCAACGCGCCAGATATAACACCCGTGTCATATCCGTAAAGCAATCCACCTAAAGCACCTAGGAAGAAAATTAACTTCGTTCTATAATTGCTTGCTTCCATTTTATTACCCCCATGTAATTTGAATAACGCCATCAGAAACTTTAGTTAAAATAAAAGTTTGGAACTCGTTGATGATATTTAATTATTTAAGGTAACTAAAAAAGTTGTAATTACTCTTTGAATCTGATTTAATTATTAATGTAAGCCTTTTCAAATAGAAAATCAAGTAATATATGAATAAAAATATTTATTTTAGTTATTTTGAATTACTTAAAGTTAAGGAGGGGTGTCGTGAAGCAGTCATCTCGGATCAATATTAATTTAATGAAAGATTATAATAAGCAACTTGTATTAAGGATGATTCAAAAGTATGGACCAATCTCTAGAGTAGAAATTGCGAATAGAATTGACTTATCAAGACCTTCTGTTTCAGAAATTGTTTCAATATTAATTGATGAACAATGGATAGAAGAGAAGGCAATGGAAAGAAAAGTTAGAGGCAGACAACCGATACCACTTGATATTAATAAAGAGAAGAAAGTGATGATTGGATTAGAAATTGGTGCATATAGAACGAGTATTATTGTCAGCAATTTGAGAGCAGAAATCTTATTTGAGAAACAAATAGAAATGGATTTACAAAAAGATCCGAATGACATGATTGTTTATTTAGGACAAGAAATTCGTTTAATTGCAGAAGAATATTCAGCCCAACAAATTGAAGTGCTTGGTATTGGAGTAGGCATGCACGGATTGGTCGATACTCAAAATGGTACAAATATCTTTGCACCAAACTTAGGATGGAGAAATATCGAAATTAAATCGATATTAGAATCTGAAACAGACTTGATGGTCTTAATTGATAATGATTGTAATAGTGCAGCACTTGCGGAAATGTGGTTTGGCCAAGGTAAAGAAGAAACAAACTTTATATCGGTCATCGTAGACTATGGTGTTGGAGCAAGTATTATCAATAATGGATCGATTTTAAGAGGCAATCATCATATTACAGGTCAAATTGGACATGTCACGATAGATCCAGACGGTCCATTATGTTCTTGTGGTAACTATGGCTGTTTAGAAACGTTGACTTCAGAAACAGCAATTTTAAAAATGATTAAGCGTCAATTAAAAATTGGTCGTAAAAGCCAAATATTAAATATACAGTCTGAAATTGATGATTTAAATATTGAAGATTTTTATGAGGCAGTGAATCAAGGCGATGAATTATGTGTCCAAATTGCTAAAGAAGTTGGTAGGAATCTTGGTTTAGGCTTTGCAATATTGATCAATTTATTTGGACCAAAATTTATTGTATTAGGTGGTAGTTTAACAAATATTAGTCATCTCTTACTACCAGAAATTAAAGCAATCATTCGGTTAAAAGTAATGGGGGAAGATGCGAAAGAGACACCAATTGTAACTTCTGCTTTAGGGGACGATTTATATACGATTGGTGCAGCATCTTTAATTGTCGAAGAAATATTCTCATTACCAAAACCAAATAAATGAATATAAGGAGGAATTATTAATGAGTGAATTAAATGAACAAGTCATTATTGTAACTGGCGCAGGAAAAGGTATCGGTAAAGGTATTGCAAAACAACTTGGCAGTAAAGGCGCAAAGATTGTCGTTGCTACAATCGATCCAGAGTTTGGTAAAGAAACAGTAGCAGAAATAATCGATAACGGTGGCGATGCATACTTTGTTGAAACAGATGTATCTAAAGAAGAAAGTATTATTAATATGGTTAACGAAACAGTGAATCATTATGGGAAAATCAACACACTCGTTAATAATGCAGGTATCACAGTGTTTAAATCAATTGAAGAAGCAACAGTTGAAGATTGGGATTCTATTATCAATATTGATTTGAGAGGAACATTCTTATGTTCGAAACATGTCATCCCTGAAATGAAAAAACAAGGTGGCGGTTCAATTATCAATATTTCTTCAAACCATTCAATCGCGACTTTACCAGATACTGATATGTATGCTGCCGCTAAAGGTGGCGTTAATGCGATGACAAGAGGTATGGCATTAAGTTTAGGTAAATACAATATTCGTGTAAATGCGATATGTCCAGGATTTACGAACACATCACATTTAAAAAATTGGTTTGATTCAATGGAAAACGAAGATGAAGTGAGACAAGGCGTCTTAGATTTACACGCGACATCAAGAATTAATGAACCAGAAGATATTGGTAAATTAGCGCAATATTTAGCATCTGATGATTCTGAAATGATGACAGGTGAACACTTAGTCATTGATGGTGGTTTATCTGCACGTTTATACAACGCAGACGGCTATTAAGTTATAAGGAGGGTCATGAAGATGGATGTATTGTCTATTGGAGAAACAATGGTTGTGTTTGCACCTAAAGAAGTAGGACCAATGCGTTATGCTCAAGACTTTTCAACGCATATAGCTGGGGCTGAAACAAATACGCTAATTGGGTTAGAAAAGCTTGGCGTTAAAACTGGTTGGATCAGTCAATTAGGAAATGATGAATTAGGGCAGAAGATTTTAAATTTTGTTCGTGGTGAAGGTATTAATGTAGATTCTGTAAAATTAATATCTGAGGCGCCAACTGGCATTTTTCTTAAAGAGAAATTTCGACAAGATCAAACACGTGTTCATTATTATAGAAAAGGTTCAGCAGCTAGTCTAATGTCTGAAGCAAATATAGATGAAAGTTATGTCGCTCAATTTAAATATTTATATGTAACAGGTATTACGCCTGCTTTAAGTGCATCTTGTAAACAAACAATATTTAAACTCATTTCGACAGCAAAATCATTAGGATTACAAGTTGTTTTCGATCCAAACTTAAGACTCAAATTATGGTCTGAAGATGAAGCGAAAGAAACATTAAAACAATTAATCGCTTTAAGTGATATTGTGTTGCCAGGAACGAGTGAAGGGGCATTTTTATTCAATACACAATCTGAAGAAGAAATCGCCCAAGAAATTATTAATTTAGGTGCATCAACAGTAGTTGTTAAATTAGGAAGTAAAGGTGCTTACTATGTACATAACGATATTTCAGGTTATGCAAAAGCTTCAAAAGAAATAGAAGTCGTTGATCCTGTTGGTGCTGGAGATGGCTTTGCGGCAGGTTTAATCGCAGGTATTATCGAAGGATTGTCCATTCATGAAGCGACTGAACAGGCTTGTAATGCAGGTGCACTCGTGACAACAGTTAAAGGTGATGTTGAAGGCTTACCAACTAAAGAAGAAATTGAACAGATGAAACATACAGGTCATGTAGATGATGTGATTAGATAAGGAGGCGTCTAAAATAGATACATTACAAATAATCAAAGAAACTAAATTAATCGCAATTTTACGAAATGCAAAACCCAATGATATTTTACCAATCGTAGAAACGTTATATAAAGCAGGTATTCGTGCGATTGAGGTTACGATGAATTCACCTAAAGCGTTAGAATCTATTGAACTGATCTCTAATGAAATGAAGGATAAAGTTGTAGTCGGAGCAGGTACAGTCTTAGATTCAGAATCGGCAAGGTTAGCTATTTTAAGTGGTGCAACATTTATATTGTCGCCAACGGTAGATAAAGATACGATTCGCATGAGCAAAAAATATGGTGCCGTAAGTATACCAGGTGCTATGACACCAACAGAAATTTTAGAAGCTTATGAATACGGTGGAGATATTATTAAAGTCTTTCCAACAACAAGTTTAGGTCCTGAATATATTAAAGATTTACAAGGTCCATTACCGCATATACCACTTTTACCAACAGGTGGTGTGAGTATAGACAATGTTACTGACTTTATTGAAGCGGGAGCTGTTGGAGTTGGTTTAGGAAGTGCTTTAGTAAATACGAAAGTAGAAACGAATAAAGCGTATTTTGAAGAACTAGAACAAAAAGCACAAGCATTTTATAACAAAGTACATTAAAGAGGAGTGCTAACATGAAGATTGTAGACTATGAGTTGTTTCAAGTACCACCGCGTTGGTTGTTTCTAAAAATTACGACGGATGAAGGTATCGTCGGATGGGGCGAACCTGTAATTGAAGGTAAAGCTCAAACTGTTGGTGCAGCAGTTGATGAATTTATGCAACAGTTGATTGGCAAGAATCCTTTAAATATTGAAGATCACTGGAATATGATGTATAGAAGTAGCTTTTATAGAGGTGGTCCAATTTTAATGAGTGCCATTTCAGGTATAGACCAAGCATTGTGGGATATTAAAGGTAAATATTATAACGCACCTGTTCATGAATTATTAGGAGGGGCATGTAGAGAATCTATGAAAGTATATTCATGGATTGGTGGTGACAGACCTCAAGATACTGCGAACGCTGCTAAAAAAGCTCTTGAAAATGGTTTTGAAGCAATCAAAATGAATGCAACTGAAGAATTACAGTATATAGATAGTTATGACAAGATAGAAAGTGTTGTTCAACGTGTAGCTGGCATTAGAGAAGCAGCTGGCAATCAATTAGGTATTGGAATTGATTTTCATGGGCGTGTTCATAAACCAATGGCTAAAGTCTTAGCGAAAGAATTAGAGCCATACAATCCAATGTTTATAGAAGAACCTGTGTTAAGTGAAAATATAGAAGCGGTTAGAGAAATTAGTCAAACGACAACTATTCCTATAGCACTTGGGGAAAGACTATTTTCAAGATGGGATTTCAAACCTATTTTAGAAAGTGGATTTGTCGATATCATTCAACCTGATTTATCACATGCTGGTGGTATAACAGAATGTAAAAAAATTATTTCTATGGCAGAAGCTTATGATGTAGGTGCTGCACCTCATTGTCCTCTTGGACCTATCGCTTTAGCATCATGTCTACAAGTAGATGCAACTTGTCACAATGCTTTTATTCAAGAACAAAGCTTAGGCATTCATTACAATAAAGACAGTGATATTCTAGATTATATTACGAACAAAGAAGTATTTGAATTTAAAGATGGATATGTAGATATTCCTAAAAAGCCTGGCCTTGGTGTAGAAATAGATGAAGCACATGTCAGAAAAATGGCGGAAGTCGGGCATGATTGGCATAACCCAGTTTGGAGACACAAAGATGGCAGCATTGCAGAATGGTAAATATAACGTATGTTTATAACATGATTAAAGGCTGAGACAATGACGTCTCAGCCTTTAATTGATTTCTCTATATTCATAAACTTGAAGTGGGTTGAACTTTATTAAATAATGATCATACCATGTGCTTAATCCATATTTTTGTTTGTAATGTTCTAAAGCTTCATCTATATAACCTTCAGATACGTCTAAATAATTACTCAGTTCAAATTTATTATGGACACCTGATTGATATGCTTGCACAATACTTTTTAGAGGTATAATTTTTTCAAATCCTAATCTTCTTGCTTTATGCTCAAATTTCCATTTCCATAATTCACTTGTATCGAGAATATCTCCATAAGATATATCATGATGGGCTAACTCTTCTCCTAGCACTTCTAGCTTTTCTTTGTTAGATAAATCATCTTTCAATAAAATTAATCCATCTACATATAAACCTTTCAGTTGATTCGGAAGGTTACTTGTTTCTTTAATCACGATGTGTTCATTATTGATAAGTGTTTTTTCATATCTATTCAAATTATCCCCACCATATTATCCGTTTAATAAATCATTTGTTTTGATGCTTTAGAAAATCAACATATTCTAATACTTTCTTCAATTCTTCTTCTGTTAATTCTCCATCTAAATGTGCGGCAATCGTTTCTGCAGTAGAGTTATAAGTTTGTTTAGCTTCCCCGTCTAAAATATAACTGACACTCACGTCAAATAACTTTGCCATTTCTTCTATTTTCTTCATCTTTGGTGCTTTTCTTCCTGTTTCCCAATATGAAATGGATTGTTTTGAAACTTGTAACGCATCTGCTAATTTTTGTTGCGTCCATCCATTTTTAGTTCTTAATAAACTTATTTGTTCAGAGAGTTTATTTTGAGACACCATAAGTTTCCCGCTCCTTATATGATTGATACTATTATTATAACCTATAGTTATATTTTATCAATAATTTTGCAGAAAAATATAACTAAAAGTTATTGACGTCAACCAAAAGTTATATTATAGTGTAACCAAGGAGGTGATACACATGGTTAAAATGAACTTCAAAACAGATAAAGTAAATTTGAATTATTCCGAAGAAGATAACAGAATCCCAATTGATCTAGACAAAGTTAAACAATTTATTGCAATGATAGGTGGGTTCTTAGGTGCACTATATTTAGCATTGAATGCATCTGGTATTTCGGTAGAATGGTTGAATCCTCAAAAGTTAAATGCGTGGATGAACGTATTAAACACAGGTATACCTATTGTATTTGTGCTTTATGGTATTTGGAAAAATACATTCATTTTTACAAATCAATCACGTGAACAAGAAAAGTTCTTAAAAGAATCTGGTAAAAAATAAAAATAAGAAAGGATGATTGAATGTTAACAGCTATAACTTATTTAACTAAAAAAGGATGGGAAATTTCATCTGACCCAAGAACGTACGATCAATATCCGAAAAACTATGGATATAGAAATTACAGAGAAGATGGAATAAATTATGATGCCTATTGTAGTGGTTATCATAGAGCATTTGATGTCTATAGTAATGAAACGAATCAAATTCCAGCTGTTACTAGTGGAACAGTTATATTAAGTGAACCATTTGGTAATTTCGGAGGGACAATTGAAATTAGAGATAGTAATGGCAATGATTGGATATACGGTCATATGCAAAGAGATACATTACAATTTTCTAAAGGTGATAAAGTCATACAAGGTGACATCATTGGATTACAAGGCAATAGTAATTATGACAATAACCCGATGAGTGAACATTTGCATATTCAATTACGTCAAAAAGGTGAAGACATTTCTAAAGAAGTAACAAGAGTGTGCAGTGGTATGCCAATTGAAAATTATGACATATCCAAACTTAATCAAAAATTAGACAAATCTAACAATAAAGGAGCCGTTAAAATGAGTAGAAAAATTATGATTGTAGCAGGGCATGGATATAATGATCCAGGCGCAGTAGGAAATGGAACAAATGAAAGAGATTTTATTAGAGCGAATATTGTAGACAGAGTAGCAAATTATTTAAAACAAGCAGGTCATACAGTTGGAATATATGGTAAAGACCAAGATATGTATCAAGATACAGCATACGGCGAACAAGTCGGAAATAAAACAGATTACGGATTATATTGGGTTAAATCACAAGGTTATGAAATTGTAGTAGAATTTCATTTAGATTCAGCAGCCGCATCAGCTACAGGAGGTCATGTTATTATTCCAAGTGGATTAGCAGCAGACAGTATTGATACAGCATTACAAACAGCTGTGAAAAAACATGTAGGTACTGTTAGAGGCATTACAGAAAGAAGTGACCTATTACATTGTAACGTTGCTAAAGCAGAATATATCAATTACCGATTAGTAGAATTAGGATTTATTACCTCAACAAAAGATATGAATTACATTAAAAATAATTTAAATGCATATACAAAATCACTAGCAGAAGCCATTAACGGCGGTGCCCTCAATACGAAGCCAACAACATATACAGTCGTAGCAGGAGATACACTATGGAGTATCAGTCAAAAAACAGGCGTTACCGTAGCAACATTAAAGAAATTGAACGGATTAACATCAGGTGTCATACAAATCGGACAAGTATTGAAATTAAAATAGGAGACAAAATATTGAATAAAAACGCAGAAAAAAATACCTTAACCATAAAAATTATACAATGACGGCCATCATTAAATAACATTATGTAAGGTATCCGAATAAATTAAATATACCACAAAACCCTCGCTATCAACAAACAAATAGCGAGGGTTTTAAATGTAAAAAACTGTATAAAAAGTAATTGACAGAATATTATGAATTAAATATATTATTCTTAAGACGTATTGAATTTAATTATTTCATTCAAATTACGCTCTATCGTGATACTTATTACTGGTATAAATATTGTTTGTTGAAAGATGCAAGAAGAGGTGAGACTCAATAATGAAAAAATTAATTTATACATTAATAGCAAGCATTATGGTCATTTGTATAATTTTATTTACGATGAAAAATATTGATGAAAAAATAGATGTAATTAATCCATTAGTTAAAAGAGGTTGGAGTTATGCTGTAGTGCCAAGTACTAATGATGCAGAACATCTAAGTAAACAAGAAATAATAGATATCCAAGATTATAAAGATATAGAATCTTATGATGAAAATGGACATAAAAACAACTATTTATTGGACTTTAAAGGATATAGTCCTTCTGAAAAATATGTCAAAATCGATCACAAAGGTAAGTGGGTTTATTTTATAGAATATATCAGTAAATCAGAGTATGAAAAGGTGACTAAACAATAAATCTTGTAAATGTTTTAAGATAACAAGTTACTAAATAATATTTTTGGAATACAATATTTAAAACGGCAAGGACATTATAGTTTGTCATAGCCGTTATTTTTTATGAGTTGAAAAGTATGGTGGATTTAGTAACAAAAGTCTGTGGAAGTGTAACTAAGGGGGTCTATAGTAACAAAAGTCTGTGGAAGTGTAACTAAGGGGGGCTATAGTAACAAAAGTCTGTGGAAGTGTAACTAAGGAGGCCTATAGTAACAAAAGTCGAGCGAAGTGTAACGAGCGACATAAGATTCTTTACTGCTCATTCATAGTTTTACATAATTTTAATCAAACAAACTGAACTATAAATACTCTGTGTGGTATGATGAGTATGGTGATGAGATATGATAAAAATTGGCCTAACTGGATGGGGAGATCATGATTCTTTATATGAAGACCTGTCTAATAAAAAAGATAAGTTAAAAGCATATGCTGCTCATTTTCCTATTGTGGAATTAGATGCAACTTATTATGCGATTCAACCGCAACGAAATATTGAAAAATGGATTCGGGAAACGCCTAATAATTTCAAGTTTGTTGTTAAGATTCATCAGGCGTTAACAGGTCATGCTGAGGTAACTGATTTTGCTGAGGACAAAATGACATTATTTAATTTATTTAAGGATTCGATGGTACCTTTGAAAGCATCAGGAAAGTTAGCGATGATTCTCGTACAGTTTCCACCTTGGTTTGATTTACAACCTCAAAATATTAATTATTTACGTTATGTACGTGAGCAATTAAAAGATTTTGATGTTTGTATCGAATTCCGTAATCGTACTTGGTTTAAAGAAGATGTTAAAGAGTATACGTTGGAATTTTTAACCGAAATGAAATTTATTCATAGTGTTTGTGATGAACCGCAGAGTGGAGAAGGGTCTATACCACTTGTTAATCGTATTACGCATGATGTTGCTTTCGTCCGTTACCATGGTAGAAATGTAAATGGATGGACGAAGAAAGATATGACAGATCAAGAGTGGCGTGATGTCAGATATTTATATGATTATAATGAAGCAGAACTTAAAGAGTTAGCTGATAAAGTTAAAATTTTAGAGCATAAAGCGAAAGATGTTTATGTAGTATTTAATAATAATTCTGGTGGACATGCTGCACAAAATGCCAAAACTTACCAAAAGTTATTAGATATAGAATACGAAGGTTTAGCGCCTAAGCAACTTAAATTATTTTAGAGGTGACAGGTATGGCATATTTAGTGTTAATTATTATAGGTGTATCGTCTGCAATATTAGGGGCGCTAGTTGGAATTGGTGGCGGAATTATTATTGTTCCGTCACTCGTATACTTTGGTATAGACCATCAATTATTGTCTGGTATGACACCACAAAGAGCGATTGGTACATCATCAGTTATTTTAATTACAACGGGATTAACAGCAACATTAGGGTATTTGAAAACGAAGCAAGTTGATATAAAAAATGGATTAATATTCTTAATTGGTATTATTCCAGGTGCTTTACTTGGTGCATATTTAAGTAAGTATTTTACTTTAGATTCATTTAATTTGTACTTCGGTATTTTCTTAATCTTTATTTCTATCGTATTAATGATACGTAATCATGTGAAACCAATAAAGTATTTCCAACAAGAAAAGTATTTAAAATCATTTACAGATAGATATGGTGAACATCATAAATACGGTGTGCCACCGTTTGTTGCTATTGTTTCATCATTTATTGTTGGTATAACGACTGGTTTATTTGGTATCGGTGGTGGTGCACTGATGACACCATTGATGATTATTGTATTTAGATTCCCACCACACGTTGCTGTTGGTACAAGTATGATGATGATATTCTTCTCAAGTTTATCAAGTTCTGTCAGCCACATTGTACAAGGTAATGTACTTTGGGTACATGCGATTGTATTGATTATTTCAAGTTACTTTGGTGCAAAAATTGGTGTGAGAATAAATAGTAGAATGAAGTCAGATACTGTCGTTTTAATTTTAAGATTTACAATGTTAATCTTAGGTATATATTTGATTATAAAAAGTATTTTATAAGGAGTTGGATTTGTGAAGCTCACGATATTTCATACAAATGATATACACAGTCATTTAAATACATATGCCAAAATATCTCAGTATATTAAAGATGAAAGAAGTCGTTGTCAGCATGATACACTATATATTGATATAGGTGATCATATAGATTTATTTCATCCTTTAACAGAAGCATCACAAGGTAGAGAAAATGTTAATATTTTAAATGACAGTCACGTAGATGTTGTAACAATAGGTAATAATGAAGGTATGACAATATCTCATGATGCCTTGAATCACTTATATGATGAAGCTCAGTTCGATGTTACTTGTTGTAATTTATTTGATTTAAAAGGCAATTTACCAAATCATATAACTTCTCATGTTGTTAAAGATATTAATGGTATTAAAGTATGTATGATTGGTTTGACAGCACCATTTAATCATATTTATGAAAGACTTGATTGGAAAGTAACGTCACCATTACTTGCGCTAAAGAATGAAATCGAACAAGTGGATGAATCATATGATGTACTGCTCGTATTAAGTCATGTCGGCATCTTCTTTGATGAGCAAATTTGCAAAGAATGTCCGGAAGTAAACGTTATTTTCGGTGCACATACACATCATTATTTTGAGAATGGCGAAGTACAAAATGGTGTGTTGATGGCTGCAGCTGGTAAATATGGACATTATGTTGGTAAAGTAGATTTAGTTATTGAAAATCAAAAAGTTATTCATAAAGAAGCGGAAATTATTAATTCTGACTTAATTGAAGAAGTACCAAATGATTATGAAGAAAAAGGTAAGGCATTATTAAATAAACCGATTCTTGAAGGTAATTTTTCATTACCACGTCGTCTTAACAGTGCAAGTTATACAACGGATTTATTATGCGAAAGTGTATTAGAATTTACAGGAGCAGACTGTGCAATTATTAATGCAGGTCTTATCGTTAAAGGTAAGACAGGCAATGAGTTAACAGAATACGATATTCATCAAATGTTACCGCATCCTATAAACACTGTTTCTGTAGATTTAAGAGGTCTAGAACTTAAACAAATTATCTATAAAGCGATGGAACAGTCCTATATGGATGAAGTAGCATTTGGATTTGGCTTTAGAGGGGATATTTTCGGAGGATATGTATTTAAAAATATCGGCTATATTGAGTCTACAGGTCAATGTTTTGTGAATGGTAAAGAAATAGAAGATCACGAACAATATAAGCTCGGTACAATTGATATGTACACATTCGGAAGATACTTCCCAATACTGAAAGATATGAATATAAATTATATTATGCCAGAGTTTTTAAGAAATATTTTTGAACAAAAGTTATTACAACATGAAAAGAAAGTGTAATGAGCATTTAAATTTATACTTATATTCGTTATAATATATAAAGATGAAAATTAATAATAGAAGGGTGTTCACGTATATGGCTACTAAAAATGAAGAAATATTACGTAAACCAGACTGGTTAAAAATAAAATTAAACACGAATAAGAATTACACAGGCTTGAAGAAAATGATGCGTGAGAAGAATCTTCATACAGTTTGTGAAGAAGCTAAATGTCCAAACATTCACGAATGTTGGGGAGAAAGACGTACGGCTACATTTATGATTTTAGGTGCAGTTTGTACAAGAGCATGTCGTTTCTGTGCAGTTAAAACAGGTCTTCCAAATGAGTTAGATCTAGATGAACCACAACGTGTAGCAGAATCAGTTCAACTTATGAACTTAAAACACGTAGTAATTACAGCTGTAGCAAGAGATGACTTGAAAGATGCTGGTTCTAACGTTTATGCAGAAACAGTACGTAAAGTAAGAGAGTTAAATCCATATACAACGATTGAAATTTTACCATCAGATATGGGTGGTAGTTATGAAGCATTAGAAACTTTAATGGCTTCTAAACCAGATATTTTAAACCATAATATCGAAACAGTTAGACGCTTAACACCAAGAGTTAGAGCACGTGCAAAATACGACCGTACATTAGAATTCTTAAGAAGATCTAAAGAAATGTACCCAGATATTCCTACAAAATCTAGCTTAATGGTTGGACTTGGTGAAACAGTTGAAGAAATTTATGAAACAATGGATGATTTACGTGCAAACGGCGTAGATATTATGACAATCGGTCAATATTTACAACCATCACGTAAACATTTAAATGTTCAAAAATACTACACACCTTTAGAATTTGGTAAATTAAGAAAAGTAGCTATGGAAAAAGGCTTTAAACATTGCCAAGCTGGTCCAATGGTACGTAGTTCTTATCACGCAGATGAACAAGTTAATGAAGCTGCTAAACAAAAACATATTCTAGGTGAACAAGCACTTAATAACTAATAAGGTGATTGAATGTTAACTAAAATAGAAAATAACTATTTTGAAGTGATTAAAGATGATCAGAAATCTTTCAATGAAGAACAATTTACATCACGTTATTCTGAAATTCTAGATAAATATGATTTTATTGTTGGTGACTTTGGTTACGAGCAACTTCGTTTAAAAGGCTTTTATCATGATTCTAATAAAAAAAGTGATGCAAATAAGCGATTCTCTGCTATTCAAGATTATATATTAGAGTACTGTAATTTTGGATGTAAATATTTTGTGTTGAGACGATTATCTAAATCTGAGATATCTAAATTAACAGCAGAAGAAGCAACTTTCATAGACGAAGAACATAAATTAGAAGATGTTAAAATAGAGCCAACAATTCAGCAAAACACAAAACAAGAGCAACAAAACAAACAACAAGAAGCTGAAACAGTAGAAACAGAAGAAGACGTAATTGAAGAACAACCTACATCTAAAAATACTTTAAAAGATTATTTATAAACGAAAGAGCCCGAGAAAATTCCGGGCTCTTTTTGTATTGAATTATAACGAGTGTTGAGAACACTTTTGTATGAAGTTGTTTGTAACGACAGGTGAGTTAGTAACAAAAGTCGAGCGAAGTGTTACTATGGAGTGCCTTATTTACAAAACTACTGAGAATTGTAATTACTGGACTTCTTATTTGCACTTTCGACCAGAACTGCAAATAACGGCATCAGTATTAGCACTTTTAGCCAAACTTGCAAATAACGGCATCAGTATTAGCACTTTTAGCCAAACTTGCAAATAACGGCATCAGTATTAGCACTTTCGGCCAGAACTGCTAATAACGGCATCAGTATTAGCACTTTCGGCCAAACTTGTAAATAACGAACGCACTAAAAAAATACATAATTAATTCAAATCTATATATCTATAACATCATGTAAATATTCTGTTACTTCTTCGCCTTCTTCTTCTGTTAAACCGAGTATGTGACTAATATAGCCTTCTTCTTCTAAGTCATCTTTACCGATTATACCAAATGTATTATTTTGGGTATTAAGCACCATTGTTTTTCCATAATGTCTATTAGTATAAATCAGTGTTAAGTCATAGCGACTATGTTCACCGACAAATCCTACAAATTGTATTTTCGCTTCGTCTTGCTCATCATATAAGAACATATCTATCATGTTTAGCGACTCCTTTTTAAAAATCTTTCTTTACTTGTATAGTATACAGAGCAATGCCCTACAATTCAAAATTATGATATGATGATATATGGATAGGAGGTCTTCTACATGTATTTCGTAGATAGCAAAACTTTAACTTTAAAATTAAATTATTTAGAAAAATTAACGGTAGATTTTGAAACCGAGAAAAATTCTCCATATGCTTTGGAAAGAATCGCACATATGATGATTGAATCTGTAGTCGATATTGGGAATTTGATTATTGATGCATTTATTTTAAGAGATCCTGGTAATTATAAAGATGTAATTGATATTATGGAACTTGAAAAAGTATTCCAACCTTCAACTGCTGAAGCAGTTAGAACATCTATTGATTACAGAAAAGAACTTATTCGAAATTATGAAAATCTTGATCATGATCAATTAAGAAAAGCTTTTGAAATTGCGACACCATTTTATAAACAAGCAATTGAAGATACAAAACATTTTTTAGAAAATGAAAATGTTCCCGTAACAGCTTTTGGTGAAGGAGATAAAAATGAAAGATTATAAAGGTTATTTTATTGATATAGACGGCACAATGTATAAAGGTACGGAAGTTATTGAAGGTGCAATCGAATTTATAAATTATTTAAATGAAAATAATAAAGATTATTTATTCGTTACAAATAACTCTTCAAAAACACCTGCTGAAGTAGCAGAAAAATTAAATAATATGGGTTTTCATACTTCAAGCGAACATGTGATTACTTCTGCAATGGCAACGGCTGGATATATAAGTGAAGCTTCTCCTGGCGCATCAGTTTATATGGTAGGTGGAAGTGGATTAGAAACTTCTTTAAAAGATGCAGGCTTAGTTGTGAAAGAAGATGAACATGTTGATTATGTCGTAATGGGCTTAGATGTGAATATTTCTTATGAAAAGCTTTCAGTAGCATGTTTAGCCGTTAGAAATGGTGCGAAATTCATATCTACAAATAAAGATGTTTCGATTCCAAATGAAAGAGGATTTTTACCTGGAAATGGTTCATTAACAAGTGTTGTGAGTGTATCGACTGGACAGACGCCAGTATTCATCGGTAAACCTGAAACAATTATTATGGAACAAGCTATTGAAAAAATTGGTCATGCTAAAGAAGATTGTGTCATGATTGGTGACTTATATGATACTGATATTTTAGCTGGAATCAATAGTGGCATTGATACATTACATGTACAAACTGGTGTAACATCTTTAGAAGAAATTAATAAAAAAGAAGTATTACCAACATATAGCGTTAAGAATTTATTTGAAGTTATTAAGTAAATTCACATAAGGAGCTGAGAACATGAATGAGAAAGTACTTGTTGCAAGACAATTACCAGAAAAGTTTATCAATCAGATTAAAGAATATGCAGAAGTAGATGTTTGGAACAGCGAATTAGAACCAATGCCTCGAGAAGAATTTTTAGAACGTTCTCAAGACGCTACAATTGTCATTACGACATTAAGCGAGCAAATTGATGATGAATTTTTTAACAATGCAACGCGCATAAAAGGTGTCGTCAATTTAGCTGTTGGTTTTGATAATATTGATGTGAAACTTGCTGAAGAAAAAGGTGTTGTTGTTACAAATACACCAGAAGTTTTAACAGAAACGACTGCCGAATTAGGCTTTACGTTAATGTTAACAGCAGCAAGAAGAATTGTTGAAGCGGTTCAATATGTACATAATGGTGAATGGAAAAGTTGGGGCCCGTATCTTTTAGCAGGAAAAGATGTCCACGGCTCAACAGTTGGTATTTATGGTATGGGCTCAATTGGAGAAGCTTTTGCTAGAAGATTGAAAGGCTTTAATTGCAAAGTACTTTATCATAACCGCTCCAGAAAAGAAGAAGCTGAACAGCAATTAAATGTTGAATATCGTACAATGGATGAATTGCTGAATGAGAGTGATTTCGTAGTTTGTACGGCGCCATTAACACCTGAAACGAAAGGTATATTCAATCGAGAAACATTTAAAAAAATGAAAAACTCAGCAATTTTAATTAATATCGGACGTGGTGGTCACATCGTAGAATCTGATTTAATTGAAGCAATTGAGCAACAAGAAATTTTAGGTGCAGCATTAGATGTTGTTGAAAATGAACCTATTTCAGATGATCATCCATTTTTAAAAATGGATCAAGTGATCGTTGTGCCACACATCGGTAGTAGTTCAATTGCAACGCGAGATAAAATGGTGCAATTATGCGTAGATAATGCTAAACAAATTATGTCTAACCAAGATCCAATTACACCGGTTAAGTTAAAATAATCAAACCAAATTAATATAGAAAAAAGACAAACCAAAAGAAATAAATTTTTGGTTTGCCTTTTTATTTACATATATTGCTAAAATTTTACATATTATTCTTGATATTCCATTATGTATAGAATATAATGATGAAATAGAATAATTACAAAATTAAAACACAAGGGGATTAACAATGGAAAAAATTAGGGATATTATAAACTCTGAAAATTTTAAGCTGATTGGTTTAACGATTTTCTATTTACTAATCATGATTGTGTTATTTTGGATTTATGCTGGTGGAAGCGCAAGTAATGATTTTATATATAATGAATTTTAATGAAGGAGAAAGTTTATGAGGGACATCTTAGAAAAAGTAACATTTATGAATAAGTGGCATGCTGATAAGGTTGCTATAAACTATAGAGATGAAGTAATGACTTATGGTGAATTAGATCTTTATTCTAATAAACTAGCTACTTTAATTAAAGTTTCTGAAAAGCCTATAGTACTTTATGGTCATATGTCACCTTATATGATTGTGGGAATGATTGCGAGTATGAAAGCAGGCATTGGTTACGTTCCAATTGATACATCTATTCCATTTGAAAGAATAGAGCATATCATTGAGAAGGTTGAGCCTGTTTTTATTTTGAACACAACTGGAAATTTATTGAATAATTTACATGTAAAGCAACTAACGATAGAAGAAATACTTGCTGTTGAATCGGTGGATCAAGACTTCAATAGAATAACTGATAAAGATATTGTTTATACAATTTTTACATCTGGCTCTACAGGATTTCCTAAAGGCGTACAAATTAGATATGAAAGCCTTGTTGATTTTACAGAATGGATGCTGGAATTAAATCAAATAGGCGAGCACAAAATGTGGTTAAATCAAGCACCGTTTTCTTTTGACTTGTCTGTAATGGCCATTTATCCATGTTTAATGACAGGTGGTACACTTCAACTTGTTGATAAGAAGATGATTGAAAAGCCTAAACAATTATATGAATTACTTGAACATAAAGCAGTAGAAAGCTGGGTATCTACACCTTCATTTTTAGAAATGTGTCTGTTATTGCCTAATTTTAATGAAACACATCATCCGAAATTAAAGCAGTTCTTCTTCTGTGGAGAAATATTAAGTCATAAAACTGCTCAGAAATTACATGATTTGTTTACGACATCAACTATTTATAATACATATGGACCAACTGAAGCTACAGTTGCTGTAACGAGTATACAAATCACGCAAGAAATATTGGATCAATTTAAACCTTTACCAATAGGCAAAGTGCGCCCAAATAGTGAATTGAAATTAACGGATGAGGGTGAATTAATTATTATTGGTAAAAGTGTGAGCCAAGGTTACTTAAAAGATGAAGAAAAACACAATAAAGTGTTTAAAATCATTGATGGCCAATTAAATTATCATACAGGGGACAAAGCATCTTATCGAGATGGCTATTGGTTCATTAACGGAAGAATTGATTTCCAAATTAAGATTAATGGGTATCGTATGGAACTTGAAGAAATTGAAAGCGTACTTGAACATTTACCAGATGTTAAACAAGCTGTCATTTCACCAATTAAACATGGTGAGAAAATCCAATATTTACATGCAACGATTGTACCAGTAGCTGATGAGATAGATAGTGAAAATGATATGACGATGCATTTGAAACATGAATTGAAATTACATTTACCAGAATATATGATTCCTAGAAAATTCAGTTATGCTAAACAGCTACCTTTAACGGCTAACGGTAAATTAGATCGTAACAAAGTATTAGAGAGGTTAAATTCATGACACCATATGGAGATTTTACTTATTTCTACATCTGTTTAATCTTAATGTTACCCGTTATTATTTTAGGATTAATCGGTAAGAAAAGTCTTATATACAATAGGTTAATAACCTTAATTATGCTTGTCTTAATTTTTTCGGATGACAGTAAAAATTTATTCGATAATCAATACTTAAGTTATCAACTCATTTTCTTTGCACTGTACGTATGTTATCAAGTTGTTTTGATTAGAAGTTATAATACGCTCGTAAAGAAAACGAATAACTTTAAGTTATATATGAGTGCAATATTGTTATCTATATTACCGTTAATTGTTGTCAAAGTATTACAAAGTAGCTGGCTTGGAACACATCAACTTACAATACATGGTAATAGAGTCATTGAATTTATTGGATTCTTAGGAATTTCTTATATTGCATTTAAGAGTATTCAACTCATTATGGAAATTCGTGATAGTCGTATTAAGTCTATCGATACGATGAAATTAATTGATTTTATTACGTTCTTTCCAACAATCTCATCTGGTCCAATAGACCGGTATAAACGATTTATTAAAGATGAAGAGAAGACAATAGAACCTGAAAAGTATTATGAAATGCTTATCAAAGCGATACATATGGTGTTTATGGGATTCTTGTATAAATATATTATTGCTTATTACATTAATGAATATGTGATAAAAGTTGTACCAATAGACACGGACCCGACATTTTTAAATTACTTATATTATATGTATGGTTATAGTTTCTATTTATTCTTTGATTTTGCAGGATACAGCTTATTTGCAATTGCATTTAGTTATTTATTTGGTGTGCAAACACCAGTTAACTTTAACCAACCATTTAAAGCTAAAAATATTAAAGATTTCTGGAATAGATGGCATATGAGTTTATCATTTTGGTTTAGAGATTGCGTATATATGCGATTTGTATTTTGGGTATCTAAAGAAAAATTATTAAAAGATAAATTACTAATATCTAATTTAGGATTTTTCTTAAATTTCTTTATTATGGGTATTTGGCATGGTATTGAATGGCATTATATTTTGTACGGTTTATATCATGCATTGCTATTTATTGGGTATGGCTATTATGAACAATGGCGTAAAAAACATCCTATAAAGATGAATCCAAGCATTATGAACATAGTAGCAATTCTTATTACATTCCATTGTATAGCATTTGGATTTTTACTTTTCTCAGGCAAGTTAATACATTAAATAAGGGAGTTATATTATGAATTTTGAAGAGAGTGTTTTAAATATTTTAGCAGAAGTTACAGAAAATGATATCGTTAAAGAAAATCCTGATATTGAAATATTTGAAGAAGGTATTATCGATTCATTTGCGACAGTAGGTTTATTATTAGAAATTCAAAATAATTTAGGCATTGATGTAACAATTACTGATTTTGATAGAGATGAGTGGGCAACACCAAATAAAATTATAGCAGTACTTAAGGAATTACAATGAAACTAAAGTTATTGTTACCATTATTAATAAGTGGTTTATTATTCGGTTTATTTTTACTCGTACCTGTAGAATGGATTAAATCATTTTCAAAGTATGACAGTATTAATAACGAAGCGATATCTTTAGATGATACAGTACTAAAAGGTGTGCACTCACAAGAAGAAATGTTATTAAGTAAAAATTTCTATCCAATCTTTGGATCAAGTGAATTGGAGAAACAAGACATCTTTCATCCAGCGTATATCTTGAATGATAAAAAAGCGAAATTGCAACCATATCTAATAGGTACGGGTGGATCAACTGATTTAATTCATGCAATTAATATGGGGAGCCAAGCACATAATCTTAACGGTAAAAAAATAGCAATTATTATTTCGCCACAATGGTTTACGAATCATGGACTGACAAATGATAATTTTAGTGCTCGATTTTCACCATTACAAGCTGATCACTTATTTAAAAATAAAGTGTTAAGTCCGGAAATTAAAGATCGTTTTGCTAAAAGGTTAGTGCAATTTAAACAATTAAAATCAGACCCATACTTAAAATCAGTCATAGAAAAAGAAAATCATCATTATGATGAAGGTACATTTATGAATGATTTTGAAAAAAATATCTATGAAAAACACGACGCTTTGAAATCAATTTTTGGACAAGAAAAAGCAAAGTTACATAGAAAAGAACACCATCATTTTAATCATATGAATTGGAATGATTTGAAGTTATACGCTTCAGAATATGGCGCACAGCATTCAAGAACAAACAAATTTGGTATGAATGATAAATATTGGCATTTATTAAAGCAGCAACGTAAAAGATATAATCGTAATTACGAGTTTAATATTCATTCGAAAGAATTTGATGATTTACAATTATTAATCGATACTTTAAAAGAAGCCAAAGCAGATCCATTGTTTATCGTTATTCCAGCAAATGGAAAATGGTATGACCATATCCATGTTGATAAAGAGAAACGTGAAGCGGTATATGAGAAAATTAATCATATGATTCAAAAGAACGATATGAAAGTATACGATTTAACGGATAAAGAATATGAACCGTATGTCATAACTGATGCTGTTCATATAGGATGGAAAGGCTGGGTATATATTAATGAACAAATGATACAACACATCAATGGAACATATGATGGAAAAGTGAGTAGACATTATCATTAATATTACCTAGGAAATAAAAAACAGGACATCGTCTTATGAACGATGTCCTGTTTTTTATTAATTATGAAGTTAGAATACTTGTTCTACTTCCACTACGCCAGGTACTTCTTCTAATAAAGCACGTTCTATGCCGGCTTTTAGCGTAATAGTAGAACTTGGGCAAGTACCACAAGCACCAAGTAGACGTAATTTAACAATCCCGTCATCAACATCTACTAACTCACAGTCGCCGCCATCACGTAATAAGAATGGTCTTAACTTTTCGAGTACATCACTAACTTGATCAAACATTGTTTGTTGTTCGGTAGCCATATATATTAATACTCCTCTCATCAAGTGTTATTAGATACATTAATCTTATTTATCTATTATAA
This sequence comes from Mammaliicoccus sp. L-M44, assembly GCF_022386355.1. Lineage (NCBI taxonomy): Bacteria > Bacillati > Bacillota > Bacilli > Caryophanales > Staphylococcaceae > Mammaliicoccus > Mammaliicoccus sp. L-M44. The sequence continues at coordinate 22,522 of NZ_JAJNIU010000014.1, forward strand.
TAGAAATAAGGTAAAAAATCTATTCATGAAACTAGGGGGATGCTAAAATGTCCAAGGCAAGTATAGTAATTTATGGGGCCGATGTTGTATGTGCAAGTTGTGTAAATGCACCAACATCAAAAGATACATTTGAGTGGTTACAAGCAATTTTAGGAAGAAAATATCCAGAGTTAAACCTTGAATACACATATATTGATATTATGAATCAAACTGAAAATTTAACAGATCACGACCAACAATTTATTGAAAGAATAAACGAAGACGAACTATTCTATCCACTTGTAACAATCAATGATGAATACGTAGCAGATGGTTATGTTCAATTAAAACCAGTAACAAAATTTATAGATGAACACGTAGCAGTAGAACAATAAAAATGAATAATGTTGGGAATTTTTTTGGGGACAAGTGAGTTGGGTAGAGTATAGATGTGAAATATGAGGCAAGATGTGAGTTAAAGAGCTAGTAAACTCACAAGATCGCAAAAGATGTGAGTTAAAGGCGTAGTAAACTCACGAGATCGTAAAAGATGTGAGTTTAAGGTGCAATAAACTCACAAGATCGCAAAAGTTGTGAGTTAAAGAGGCAACAAACTCACATCTTCACTTCCATCCACCCCACACACAATACAAAAAAAGTAGCAGATTAATCTGCTACTTTTTTCTTATCCGTTATGATATTTATATAACCATAAGACGCCTGATTTAATGACTCTTGCTAAACGACCTGTTACGGTTTGTTCCATTAAATAAGCGAATCCTTGTTTTTCACCAAGTGAACCCACAAATCCTTGTGGTTTCAATTCTGGCATCTTTTCAGGTAATGGTTTGTTTGCCCATTGTAATTTCATGACTTCAGCGATTTGGTCAGCTTGTATTTCTGCTAAATATGCGCTTGGTGCATGTGGTAATGCTGCGCAATCGCCTACAATATATACATTTGGATATGTTGGAATTTGATGATATTGATTTACGATAACCCTTCTACCGTCATTTGTATCAACTGGAAGATTTCTAACGATTTCAACTGGTTGTATACCGGCAGTCCATACGACTAAATCAACGTTATGAATATCTTCGTTGTTATAAAGTTGTCCGGGTTCAACTTTCGTGATATTTGAATTTGGTACAACTTCTACATTATGTTTATCAAACCATTTTTTTACGTATTTACTTAATTTCTCTGGGAATGCAGGTAAGATTCGTGAACCTCTATCAAAAAGTTTAATTTTGATATCTTGTCTACTTTCACGTAATTCACTTGCAAGTTCTATACCACTTAATCCTGCACCAACGATACCAACAGTTGCATCGCTTGGTAAGTCACATATTGCTTGGTATGTTTTGCGTGCGTTTTGTACAGTTTGAATACTATAAGTATATTCTTTTGCGCCAGGTACGTTGTGGTATTTGTCTTCACAACCTAAACCTATTACAAGTTCATCATAATCAACTCGTGTATCTCCAACTGAAACAATTTGATTGTCTAAATCAATATCAGTAATTTCCCCATATACTGTATTAATTTTTTTATCTTTTGGAAATTGAACTCGAATATCTTTATCTGGTTTTGTGCCTGCTGCTAATGCGTAGAATTCTGTTTTTAAACCGTGAAATGGCATACGATCAATCAGCGTAATTGAATAATCGGAAGGTAATGTGCTAGGAAGTATTTCTTTCATTAAGCGCATATTACCGTATCCGCCCCCTAATAATACTAAGCTTTTCATCGTTATTCTCCTTTGTCCATAAATCAAATTTCTACAAATTTGTATGTATATATTTTATAATATATAAGTATACTTTTAGTATAATCGTTTTTGGCATAAACTACAATGAATGTTAAAATAGTTTAATGAATAAAAAGTGAGTAGGTGAACACATTGAACCCAATTGTCGAATTTTGTATTTCAAACTTGGCCAAAGGTGCTGATGTAGTGTTTAACAAGCTCGACAATGATCCAGAAGTAGATGTATTGGAATACGGTTGTCTACAAAATTGTGGACCATGTGCAAGAGGGTTATATGCATTAGTCAATGGAGATATGGTCAAGGGAGAAACACCAGAAGAATTACTTGAGAATATATATAGTCATATAGAAGAAAATTGGATTTTTTAGGAGGAATAAATATGTCAACTGTTATATTAACTGAAGCAGCAGCTTATGAAGTTAAAGATATGATGAAAAATAACGATATGCCAAATGGTTATTTGAAAGTATCTGTTAAAGGTGGCGGTTGTACGGGACTTTCTTACGGGATGTCAGCAGAAGAAGAACCAGCAGAGAATGATGAAGTTCTAGAGTTTTATGGTGTGAAAGTGTTAGTAGATAAGAACGATGCACCAATTTTAAATGGTACAACAATTGACTTTAAGACATCTTTAATGGGTGGCGGATTTGCGATTGAAAATCCTAATGCTATTGCAGCTTGTGGTTGCGGAAGCTCATTTAAGACAAGAGATGTTTCTGGTACACCAGAACAATGCTAAGGAATTGATATGTCACACTTGAATTTATCTTTATAAAAATATACAATAAAACTTGTATGTAAATAGTATTATCTTTATTTGTGAGGAAAAACACAAAGTGACACAACTTTCCTATAAGTGTCAAACAAAATTTAGAAAGTATAGGTGAAAATAATGGGATTTGAACGTAAAAAAGTTCTAGTATTAGGGGCAGGTTACGCTGGCTTACAAACAGTAACTAAATTGCAAAAATTAGTTTCAAACCAAGACGTTGATGTTACATTAATCAACAAAAACGATTATCACTACGAAGCTACATGGTTACACGAAGCTTCTGCTGGTACTTTAAACTATGAGGATGCTTTATACCCAATTACAAATGTAATCGACAGAAATAAAGTAAACTTCGTTAAAGCAGAAGTAACAAAAATCAACAAAGATGCTAAAACAGTTGAAACATCTAACGGTGTATTCGAATATGATATTCTTGTTGTTGCATTAGGATTTGAAAGTGAAACATTCGGTATTGAAGGTATGAAAGAACATGCTTTACAAATCGAAAACATTAACACTTCTCGTCGTATTGCTAAACACATCGAAGATAAATTTGCTAATTATGCTGCATCTAAAGAAAAAGATGAAAATGACTTAGCAATCTTAGTTGGTGGCGCTGGATTCACTGGTGTTGAATTATTAGGTGAATTAACAGAACGCATTCCTGAATTATGTAAAAAATACGGTGTAGATCAATCTAAAGTTAAAATCACTTGTGTTGAAGCTGCTCCAAAAATGTTACCTATGTTCTCAGAAAACTTAGTGAACTACGTTGTTAAATATTTAGAAGATCGTGGTGTTGAATTCAAAATTTCTACTCCAATCGTTGCTTGTAATGAAAAAGGTTTCGTAGTTAAAGTTAACGACGAAGAACAAACTTTAGAAGCTAACACAGCTATTTGGGCTGCAGGTGTTAGAGGTAGCAAATTAATGGAAGAATCATTTGACGGCGTTAAACGTGGTCGTATCGTAGTTAAAGATGATTTATCAATCGACAACTATGATGATATCTTCGTAATTGGTGACTGTTCAGCTGTTATGGCTGGTGAAGGAGACAACAAACGTCCACTTCCAACAACAGCACAAATCGCTATGCAACAAGGTGAACACCTTGCTAAAAACATCAAAAACATCTTCAATGGTGAGAAAACAGAACCATTCGTATACGATGACAAAGGTACTGTATGCTCATTAGGTAGCCATGATGGTGTTGGTGTTGTTATGGGTCGTGAAATTACTGGTAAAAAAGCAGCATTCATGAAAAAAGTTATCGATACTCGTGCAATTTTCAAAATTGGTGGTATCGGATTAGCCTATAAAAAAGGTAAATTCTAATTGATTCATTATTAAGTGTAGAGACCTGCTATTAGGCGGGTCTCTTTTTTTAAAGGAGGTTAGCTATGATATCTTTACCGCAAGTTATCATATCAATGGCATTATTTTTTGTTCTGTTTTTTGGAATCGCTTTTATATTAAATATGCTATTAAAAGGTACTTGGTTAATGGTCGTACTTTATCCATTTGTTATTTTTGCAATTGTAGATAAAATTTCCACAGCTATGTACTTTACAGATCCACCAACTGCATTTTCAAAACTTATTACAGGTTTAACACATATACATACTGCGGATATATTAATGCTTGGTTCAGGATGGATTGGCGCGATTGTCGCAGGATTTGTTATAAGGAATTTACGAAGAAGCGGTTATTCAATGTTTTAACAAAAGGGGATATTAATGATGAATATAAAAATTAAAGAATCATATTCTAATAATGAACATCCGATTGTAATCGGTTGTCCAAGTCATTTAAATCAAATGCACAGTTTTGATGAAATTGATCAAATTTTAGGCGGACAACTTGAAAATTTAAAAAAACAACAAATTATTAGTAGCGAACTTGGTAAAATCACTAGTACAGCGATTATCGTAAATGGACAAGTCGTTAAACTAATTGCTGTAGGGTTAAGTAATTTAAAAGAAATTAAAGAAAATGACTATCAAGTTGTGTATGGAAACTTAAGCAGATATTTACAAAGTAATAGAATTGAAGAAGTCCATTTGTTAGATGATACGTTTGTATCACAAAATGTATCTCATCAAGAACGTGCTTATCGTTTTGGTTGGTTATTCACACAAGCTACATTTGTATTTGATACGTATAAATCAAATAAATCAGCAAATGTTGATACAGTCATTAACTATGTTACAACGACAACTGAAGATGTTACGACATTTATTAATCAAGGTGAAATTTTAGGAGAAAGTGTTAATTTAGCGAGAACATATTCGCAAACACCTCCTAATATTTTAACGCCAGATTATTTCGCAAACCAAATTGAACAGCACTTTAAAGATTCACAAGTAAAAGTAACGATTAAAAATGAAGATGAAATTAGAGAAGAAGGTATTGGTTTATTAGATGCAGTTGGTAAAGGATCTATAAACCCACCACGTTTAGTCGTGCTTGAATATAAAGGTTCAACTCAAGATCCAATCGCACTTGTAGGTAAAGGTGTGACATATGATTCAGGTGGTTACCAAATTAAATCTAAAACAGGTATGCCAACGATGAAATATGACATGAGTGGTGCAAGTAACGTAGTAGGTATGATGCATGCTATTAATCAATTACAATTACCAATTCATGTGGTGGCAGTATTACCATTAGCTGAAAATATGATTTCAAGCAATGCAATGAAACCAGATGATGTATATACAGCATTAAGTGGAGAAACAGTTGAAATAACAAATACGGATGCTGAAGGAAGATTAGTATTAGGTGATGCTGTTTCATTCGTTAAACAATATAAGCCAGAGCTTATTATGAACTTTGCGACATTAACAGGAGCTGTTGTTGCAGCATTAGGTTTAGGGAAAACGGGGATATTCTCAAGCGATGCTGATCAATACATTGATGATGTGAAACAAGCTGCGAAATATTCAAATGAAGTAAGTTTTGAATTACCGATAACAGATGAAGAGAAACAAGATATTAAATCTTCAGAAGTTGCAGATTTAACTAACTGTATTTTAAATAAAAACGGTAAAGCATTATTTGCAGCAGCATTTGTAACGCATTTTAGTGATGAAATACCTCACTTACACTTTGATATTGCAGGTTCAGGGGAAACAGAAAAGGATTCATTCAAAGGACCAAAGGGTGCGACAGGTGCTATGATACCAACAGTACTACATTTCTTAAAAAATAAATAAAATCAGTCAATCACATATAAAGCGGGATAAAAAATCTATGTAGAAAGCTAGGTTTAGATCCCGCTTTAATTATGACGAAATTTGATTCAGAATATTCGGACTAATTCTTGAAATGTTGACATGCTATTTCTCAACTGATATGATAAGTTCATTATTTCACTTTATCGTGGTAGAGAACTAAAGAATGGAGAGGGTCTTTTTGGAAATAAATGCAGTATTAGTAGCTGTTATTGTGATGATTATACTTTGTTTAATGCGTTTAAATGTTGTACTAAGTATATTCATAGGTGCATTAACAGGTGGTTTATTAAGTGGAATGTCTGTTGATAAAGTCATTTCCACATTTGGTAAAACAATCGTTGATGGTTCAGAAGTTGCATTATCTTATGCATTATTAGGAGGATTTGCAGCACTGATTTCATATAGTGGTATAACTGACTACATTGTAGGAAAAATCATTACATCAATGAAAAAAGAAAATTCACAGAAAAGTAGAGTAAAAATAAAAATATTATTAGTAGCTGTATTACTTGTCATATCAGTACTCAGTCAAAATATTATACCTGTCCATATCGCATTTATACCTATTCTTATACCACCATTATTAAGCTTATTTAATGAACTACAAATGGATAGAAGATTAATTGCTACAGTTATTGGTTTCGGACTATGTTTCCCATACATTTTATTCCCATACGGTTATGGTCACATATTCCAATCTATTATCTTTGATGCATTTGGAAAAGCAAACGTAGATATAGAATTCAATAGTATTTGGAAAGCGATGTTAATTCCATCAATGGGTTATGTATTCGGATTAATTGTTGCGATTATTATGTACTGGAAACCTAGAACATATAAAACAATTAAAGTAGAAGAAGACGAAGAAATGAAAACTTTAAAGCCATATCCTTTAATTGTGACTGGCTTAGCGATTTTAGGAACATTCGTTGTTCAAACATTAACGGAATCTATGATTTTTGGTGCATTAGCAGGGATCTTAATATTCTTCTTTTCAGGGTTATATAACTGGAGAGATTTAGATGCTAAATTAGTTGAAGGTATTCAAATCATGGCATACATTGGTGTTGTAATTTTAACAGCAAACGGATTTGCAGGTGTAATGAGTGCTACAAACGAAGTGAGTTCACTTGTTAAAGGATTAGCAACAATTACAGGAGATAATAAAGCATTCAGTATTATTATGATGTACGTTATTGGTCTCATTGTTACGCTAGGTATAGGATCATCATTCGCGACAATCCCGATTATTGCTAGTTTATTTATTCCTTTTGGACAAGAAATTGGACTTAGCACAATGGCATTAATAGCTGTTATCGGAACAGCAGGTGCGTTAGGTGATTCAGGAAGCCCTGCAAGTGATTCAACTTTAGGACCAACAGCTGGTTTAAATGTTGATGGTGAACACGATCATATTAGAGATACGTGTATACCGAACTTCTTAATATATAATATCCCGCTAATTATTTTTGGATTTATTGCAGCAATGGTATTATAGTATGATTAAGGGGGATTAATCATATGGATTTAATAGAGAACTTTGGAATAGAAACAATCGAATCAAGACATGGTTATATCGAAATGACGATGCCAGTTACGGATAAAGTTAAACAACCATTTGGATTCTTACATGGCGGTGCAACAATAGCATTAGCTGAAACAGCAGCATCTATGGGAGCACATTACGCTTCAAGTGAAGATGAAATACCATTAGGATTAGAAATCAACGCAAACCATATAAAATCAACTAGATCTGGTACTGTACGTGCAATAGGTCAAGCTCTTCATATCGGAAGTACAACTCAAGTATGGGACGTCAAAGTTACGAACGAAAAAGACGAACTCATATCCGTTATACGCGCAACAATTGCTATCAAAAAGAAAAGATAAACAAATAAGAGCATGGGACTAACTGTCCCATGCTCTTATTATTTATTTTGCATCTTTTAAATCATCACGTATTGTTCTTTCACTAGGTCTAACGCCCATATAGTAAGCACTTCTTGAAACTAAGTGGCCTGCTAAAGGTCCTGTTATGAATATAAAGATAATACCTAGTAGAAGTTGAACATTGAAATGTCCTTCTTTTGCGATAAAGTATATCAATACACCTAACAAGATAAGCATAACTCCTAACGTAGAAGCTTTTCCTGAGGCGTGTGCGCGAGAAAAGACATCTGGTAATCTTAGAATACCTAACGCTGCGAAAAAGCTAAAGCAAGCTCCAATGACCATCATAAAAATTGAGATACTAATAAGAATCGTTTCTATCATTTTCAATGATCTCTCCTTTATCCATAAATTTCGCAAATGCTGCAGTACCTAAGAATGCTAATATACCTATTAATAATAGTATAACGAATAAATATCTAGTATTAGTTAATACTGAGAATAAAGCTATGATGGCCATTAATGTAATACCCAATGCATCGAGTGCAATGACTCTATCAGCAAGAGTAGGGCCAATAATAACACGAATCAGCATACCAATCATAGAGAGTGCAACGATGATAATCGCAATTATAACGAAAATATTTGTCATCGTATGCTCACCTCCTTGATAGCTTTTTCAAATGAATCTTTAATCGCACTCACTTCAGAATCGATATCTGAAAAATCAATTGAATGAATATAGAGTGTTTTTTTGTCATCTGAAATTGCTACGACGATTGTACCTGGTGTTAAAGTGATTAATTGTGATAATAAACTTATTTCCCAATCTTTATCTAAATCTGTAGGGTAAGCGAAAAATGCCGGCTTATTATGGATTTCTTTTTGTATGACTATTCGAATAACATCTATATTCGCTAAAATTAATTCTTTCATGAATATAACTGCCAAAATTAGTGATTTCCAAACAGGACGTAAGTATAAATGTTTGCCTGGAAGAAGCGGTAAGGCTACTAAGACGAACAATATACCAAATAGATAACCAAATACAAATGCACCAAATGTATAAGTATCTGAAAGCATCATCCATAATGCAGCTAAAAGAACATTTATAAGTACTTGTATCGCCATTAATAATCGCCTCCTAACGCATTAACATAAGTCTCTGGGTTATAGAATGGTAATGCAGCTTTTTCCACTAATGGATATAAGTAGTCTGCACCAAGACCAAATAGAATGGCTACAATTGTAATGGCAACTGATGCAATCATTAATTTATTAATTGGTAGTTTAGGATTATAAACATAACCTTTTTCTTCACCCCAAAATGCCATTAAGAAAATGCGCATTACAGAATAGAGTACACATAAACTTGATAAAAGAACGATAATACCACTTATGTAATAACCATTTTCAAATGTAGACATTACGATGATATATTTACCATAGAATCCACTTAATGGAGGTATACCAGCTAACGAAAGGGCAGCTATAAAGTATATCCAACCAAGAACTGGATAGTGATTGATTAATCCACTGAACCTTCTTAAATCAGGTGTACCAGTTATTTTAATGATGACACCAATTAATAAGAATAAAGCAGCTTTGATAATCATGTCATGTAACAAGTAGTATATACTTCCCATTATGCCATTTTTATCCATCATAGCAGCACCGATTAAGATAACGCCAATCGCAATCATAATGTTATAGATAATAATCTTTTTAACATCGTAATAAGCGATAGCACCGATACAACCCATGATAATTGTTAAAATTGCTAGAACAATTAATGTTTGCGTAATAAATTCACTATTTGTTGAATAGAATAAGCTAAATGTACGCATAATTGCATATGCACCGACTTTAGTTAATAAAGCACCGAATAGCGCGATAATTGGAATTGGTGGTGCATAATAAGCGCCAGGTAACCAGAAATACAGTGGAAACATACCTGCTTTAGTTGCAAATACAAATAGAAACATAATAAATGTAATCACAACGATATTTAAATCTGTTCCTGAAAGTTCAGCGAATTTAACATGTAGATCTCCCATGTTTAATGTACCAGTAATTGAGTAAAGCATACCGACACCTAATACAAAGAATGCAGATGTTAATACATTAACGAGTATATATTTAATACTTTCTTGTAGTTGGATTTTAGTACCACCAATAACAAGTAATAAATATGATGACATTAAAAATACTTCGAAAAATACGAATAAGTTAAATAAGTCACCAGTCATAAATGCGCCGTTAACACCTGTCACCATCATTGAAACACCAAAGTAATAAAAATATCTTTCACGATGGAGTCCAATTGATTGGTGAGAGTATATGAGTACGATAAGCGTAATCAGTAAACTTACAGTTACGAGTAATGCACTTAACATATCCACGTATATAACAATGCTGTATGGAACTGGCCAGCTACCTAAATTTAAAGTTTGTGTTCCATTCATATATATGTGGTAGAGGTTGTATAAACTCACTAAAAATGCTAACGAGAAACCTGTTAATACTACTTTACGTTTAACATAAGGTCTATGACCGACAAAAATTAACATGACCGCAGTTAAAAATGTAATGACAAGAGGTACAATAATCAAATTACTCATCTTTCGGTACCTCCTTCATCTCTTCTAAATTATCAGTTCCTAATTCTTTATAACTTCTAAAAGCTAATACTAAGAAGAATGCTGTAACAGCGAAAGCTATTACGATGGCAGTTAAGATCAATGCTTGTGGTAATGGGTCAACATAGTTCTTAATACCTTCTTCTTCAATTGGTAAGGCACCTTTTTTCAATCCACCCATTGTCAGTAACATTAAATGTACGCCATGGGATAGTAATGTAGTACCAATAATTATCCTAATTAAACTTTTAGAGAGAACTAGGTACACTGATACGGATATAATAATACCTGCAACGAAAATCATTAATATTTCCATTATTCATTCTCTCCAATCGCTAATATGATAGTAATGGCAGTACCCACAACAGCTAGTAATACACCTAAATCAAATAGCATTGCTGTATGCCAATGAACTTCACCAAAGATAGGAAGATGGAATTCTCCAAATTTATGTGTGAAAAATGTTTTGTTGTATGTCCAACTTAAAATTGGTGTTAGAACACAGAAGAACAAACCAGTTGCTGTTACTAATTTAAAGTCAAATGGGAACATTTTCTTTAATGTTTTAGTGTCAAATGCTATACCGATAATAATGACTGCAGATGAAAGTAATAATCCACCTACGAAACCGCCACCTGGTGTATAGTGTCCACCAAAGAAAATAGAAACAGCATACATCATAATAATTAGGAAAATGATAATGGCATTAAACTGAAAGAATACATCATTCGATTGTTTCTTCATGTTCTTCACCTCCATCTTTACCTTTGTCTCTTAATTTAACTAATGTGTAAATACCTAAGCCAGCAATACCTAAAACAGCTGACTCGAATAATGTATCGAATCCACGGAAGTCTACAAGAATAACGTTTACCATGTTTTTCCCAGCGGCTAGATCGTATACATTATCTATATAATATTGAGAAATAGAATCAAAATGTCTATTTCCATATGAAATTAATCCGATTGTGATAACACCAATACCGACACAAATCGAAATAATTAAGTTACCGATTTTAAAGTTTCTATTTTCATCATGTCTACTCATTTTAGGTAAATGGTAGAAACATAGTAAGAATAGAGCAGTTGAAATTGTTTCAATTGATAATTGTGTCAGTGCTAAGTCTGGTGCACCGAAGAATACAAAGAATAAAGCAACTGAATAACCAACTGCAGCTAACATAATGATGCTAAATAGTCTTGATTTAGCTAATACGATACAGAATGTACTCACTAAAATTAAGCCCATTAAAATGACTTCATATGGTCTAATTTCGCTTATATTATCGAATGCAACACTTACAGGATGTGTAAATAACGTAAGTGCAGTCATAATGATAAAGAATGCGAAAATATACATTAAGTATGATCTGATAAATCCAGTCATATAGCTTTGCGTGATTTTGTTTGAGATATAAGAACTTAATTGAATACCTCTGTCGTAATAATAATTAAACGTTAAGTATTCAGGTTGAATACTGTAAATATTGAACCATTTTTCTACTGATTTAAATAATATAAAGCCAATAATAAATACGATTAACGTACCTATTAAAGCAGGCGTTATACCGTGCCAATGAGATATATGAACATCAGGCGCGTCAGCAAATGGTGCAATTGCTCTTACTGCTGGTGCAATAATACTATTGCTTAATATATTTGGGAATAAACCAAATAACACAACTAAGAATGTCAAAATACCTGTCGGCAATAACATAAGTAATGGCGCTTCGTGTGGTTTCTTAGGTAATGCTTCAGGTTTGTAATCTCCAAAGAATATTTCATGTACATATTTAAATGAATATACAAACGTAAAGATACTACCAACAATCGCAACGATAGGTAGTAAGTAACCAAGTGTTGATAAGCCAAATACATCAGCTTGATGACTATCAAACATTGCAGTTAAGAACATTTCTTTAGATAAGAAACCATTAAATGGTGGAACACCTGCCATACTTAAAGCAGTAATAATTGTGAACGTACAAGAAATTGGCATGATGGTCATTAAACCGCCTAATTTCTTAATGTCTCGTGTACCAACTTCATGATCGATTGTTCCCGTAATCATGAATAACGCACCTTTAAATGTTGCGTGGTTAATTAAATGGAATACTGCAGCGATAATACTAGCTAAGAATAACTGACTTTCTTCACCAGAATAATGATAACTGACAGCACCGATTCCAAGCATGGACATGATCATACCGAGCTGTGAAACTGTTGAGAATGCTAAAATACCTTTTAAATCTTGTTGTTTAACAGCGTTAAATGATGCCCAGAACAATGTGATTAATCCGACAGCAGTTACCGCCCAAACAAATCCAGCACTTGCTGCAAAAATTGGTGTTGTACGAGCAACTAAATATATACCTGCCTTAACCATTGTTGCTGAGTGCAAATACGCACTGACTGGTGTAGGTGCTTCCATTGCATCTGGTAACCAAATATGAAATGGAAATTGTGCAGATTTAGTCATAGCACCAATTAAAATTAAAATCATTGCAAAAATAAAGTAAGGTGAACTTTGAATTTCAGCGGCATTTTGTACTAAAGAAGTAATGCTCCATGAATTACCTGCAATTGCGATACAAATAAATCCACCTAGTAACATTAAGCCACCGAACACTGTAATTAATAATGACTTTTGTGCGCCATATATTGAAGATTGTTTATGGCGCCAATAAGCAATAAGTAAGAAACTTGAAATAGATGTTAATTCCCAGAATAGGTAAAGCATTAATAGATTATCTGATAATACAACACCTAACATAGCCCCCATGAACATAAGTAAATAACAATAAAAATTACCGAGTGATTCATTTTTACTTAAATATGTAATGGAATATAATACAACGAGCGCACCAATCCCTGTAATTAATGATGCGAATAATAAACTTAGTCCGTCTAAATGAACGGAGAAGTTCATACCTAATCTAGGCATGAAATCCCATATTACAATGAATGGCTTTTCCGAATCCGGAACATTTATGTATGACATAAAATAACTAAATATAATAATCGGAATAGGTAGTACAAACCATCCTAGATGTATACCTTTATAAAATCTGTATAAAATTGGTATTATGATTGCAAAAATTAAAGGTAACAAAATCATAATATGCATCAAACTCATTTAATAACCTCCTTCCAAAAATCTTATAAATATTATTATACACAATAAAGTTAATGCTTGAAAATACTATCAAGTCAATATTTCAGAATTTTTAGGCTATTTTTAAATATGAAGAAACACGTTAAAAATTTATTAAATTTTTTTAGTTTTGCTAAAAATTCGCCTTGTATTGACGTGAATAATCTATTTTTAATTGTTCAATACACTTCAAAGCTTGTTCACTATAAGCGTTATTTCTTTTAATCATTTTTTCTTCAAGTTCAGCTAATGATGATTTTAATGAATCAATATAATTCGGAACATCGTGTGGATATTCTTTTAAAAACTGTGCAGTTGTATATCTTTTTTCGAATTGGCTTAAAGCTTTTCTTTCGTGGAAAAAGACATTTTCAACTTCATTTGGACTATGTAGATCTCCTTGTCTAGGATGTTTGAGAACAGCTAATACTTTAACAAGAAACTGATCTCCTTTTTCTTCAACTACTTCTACGACATATTGACCTGTTTTGTGTGGAAATTGATAATACATGTTGATATCCCCTTTCTAAAAAATTATGTTATGATATCACTATTGTAATTATTTTAACATGAATGGAGAATATTAAATGACAAACTATCCTCAATTAACAACTGAAATATTAGAAGGTGAAAGAGTTGTAGAAATTAAAACAACTAAAGGAAACATGACATTCAAACTATTTCCTGAATTAGCACCTAAAACTGTTGAAAACTTCATCGGTTTAGCTGAGAAAAAATACTATGATGGCATCATTTTCCATAGAGTTATCAATGACTTCATGGTTCAAGGTGGAGACCCAACTGGTACAGGTATGGGTGGAGAAAGTATTTATGGAAGTGCTTTTGAAGATGAATTCTCATTACAAGCATTTAACTTATACGGTGCGTTATCTATGGCTAATGCTGGACCAAACACAAACGGTTCTCAATTTTTCATTGTACAAATGAAAGAAGTACCAGCAAATATGTTATCTCAACTTAAAGATGGTGGTTGGCCAGAAGAAATCGTTGATCGCTATGCAGAAAAAGGTGGTACACCTTGGTTAGACCAAAAACACTCAGTATTTGGTCAAATCGTTGAAGGTGAATCAGTTCTTGAAGAAATCGCAAATGTTAAAGTTGGCGCTAACGATAAACCAGTTGAAGACGTAGTAATTGAAACAATTGAAATTATAAAATAAATCGACATTCAATTGTCATAAAAAAATCAATGCATTCGACTCAATCTTTGGTATAATTTAGTTGCTAAGGGAGTGGTCGGCTTATGATGGAATTTCTTTATTTTCCAGATAATAAATTAGAATATATTCCTGCTGTTGCTACGTTGATATTATTTATGATTTTGGCGTATATCGTATTTATGATGTTCCGTAAAAAATCTAAAAAAGACGAAGAAAAAATGAAATCATTTGAAAAACAAGTAATGGATCATTTAGAGCAAGAGGAGAAAAAGAACAATAAGAAGTAAATAAAGCATTCCAAACGAATACTATATATAGGAAGAGACTGAGACATATGTATGTCGAAGTCTCTTTTTTATATGTTGAACTGAGGGGTTGGCGCTAACGATCAAGAAACAAAAACAAGATCGTTAGAAATTCTAACGTCCAAGAAACAGAAACAAGATCGTTAGCGCAGGAAAAAATCCAAAAAGAGAGCAAAAACCAGGCGCTAACGATCAAGACTCAAAAACAAGATCGTTAGCGCCCAACATATCTCACAATATCCCTATACAAATCCTCCAACACATAAAGAATCTTTAATCTATTTTCTCCATAGAATACTTATTTTTTAATCTAATTATAAATTCATGAATTTATAGATGATTTATATTTATGCATAATATTTTCAGAATTATATATCAAATTAATGGTTTAATAAAAATAACTATGCTATGATGAAATAGTTAATAACTTCAAGTACAAGGGGTTTTCTAAAAGTGAGAAAACAATATAAAGTTGGTCAGTTTGTAAAGGTAAAAGTGACTGGCATTCAGCCATATGGCGCCTTTGTTGAAACCCCTGATCATGTGGAAGGTCTCATTCATATTTCTGAAGTGATGAATGATTACGTGCACAACCTTAATCAATTTCTTAATGTTGGCCAGATAGTAAAAGCTAAAATAATTAAAGTTGAAGCGGATGGCAAGTTGAATTTATCACTTAAAGATAATGAATATTTCAAAAGACAAGAACGTAAGAAAGAAAAGCGCTCAGTTCTAGATGAAATTAGAGAGACAGAAAAATACGGGTTTCAACCTTTAGAAGAAAGGTTGCCTAAGTGGATTAAACAATCAAATAAACATTTTGAAGACGAATAAATGATCTATCGTCTTTATAAGCCGGATATCTTACATGATAATCCGGCTTTTTTTATGCGAAAAATCACTTCATTTGATGAACATTTAAACGGCTTTTTGAATATTTATTTGAAGTAAATTTACAACTTATTTTTATTGTAAAAATTCAGAAAAAAATAGCTTGAAGTAATCTATAAAAGTGTGTCATTATAGGAATGTAAGGGGTTTCTTAATACCCCGTATAAACATAGGGAGGTTTACTTTAATGATTCCATACAAACACGAACCATTTACTGATTTTACGAAAGAGGAGAATAAGGCTGCTTACTTAGAAGGTCTTAAAACAGTTGAAGGATATTTAGGAAAAGAGTATCCAATTATTGTTGGAGGCGAACGTATTTTTACAGAAGATAAAACACGTTCATATAACCCTTCAAATATTGAAGAAACAGTAGGATTAGTTTCTAAAGCAAGCAAAGAACATGCTGAAAAAGCAATGGAAGCTGCTAAAGAAGCCTTTAAAACATGGAGAGATACTGATCCAAGTGTCCGTGCTGACGTTTTATTCAGAGCAGCAGCAATTACGAGACGTCGTAAACACGAATTCTCAGCTTTACTTTCTAAAGAAGGTGGTAAACCATGGAAAGAAGCAGATGCAGATACTGCTGAAGCAATCGACTTTATGGAATACTATGCACGTCAAATGCTTGAATTAAAAGACGGTAAAAAAGTAGAAAGTCGTCCAGGAGAATATAATAAATATAATTATTTACCAGTTGGTGTAAGTGTTGTTATTTCACCATGGAACTTCGCATTTGCAATCATGGCTGGTACAACTGTAGCACCAGTCGTAACAGGAAACACTGTGTTATTAAAACCATCATCTAAAACACCAGTTATCGCTTATAAATTTATGGAAGTTTTAGAAGAAGCAGGTTTACCAAAAGGGGTGGTAAACTACATTCCAGGTTCATCAAGTGAAATCGGTGATTATTTAATTGATCATAAAGATACAAGTCTTATTTCATTCACTGGTTCTCGTGATGTAGGTGTTTCTATTTACGAAAGAGCTGCAAAAGTTCAAAAAGGCCAAACACACCTTAAACGCGTTATTGCTGAAATGGGTGGTAAAGATACAATTATTGTTGATTCAGAAGGCGACTTAGATTTAGCAGCTGATTCAATTGTACAATCAGCATTTGGATTCTCAGGTCAAAAATGTTCAGCATGTTCACGTGTCATTGCAGTTGAAGATATTTATGATGAATTATTAGACAAAGTAGTTGAACGTACAGAAAAACTAACTGTCGGTGATTCAACTGACCAAGCTAATTATATGGGTCCAGTAATTGACGAAAACTCATTAAACAAAATTAAAAAATATATCGAAATCGGTAAAAAAGAAGGCCGTATTGTAGCAGGTGGTACAACTGACGAAGAAAAAGGACATTTCGTTAACCCAACTGTTATTGCTGATTTAAAACATGACGACAGAGTAATGCAAGAAGAAATCTTCGGACCAGTTGTTGGTTTCAGCAAAGCAAAAGATTTTGATCAAGCAATTGAATTTGCAAATGATACAGAATACGGTTTAACAGGTGGCGTTATTACAAATAACCGCGCTAAATTAGAACAAGCACGTAGAGACTTTATGGTAGGTAACTTATACTTCAATAGAGGATGTACAGGTGCAATTGTAGGTTACCAACCATTTGGTGGCTTTAAAATGTCAGGTACAGATTCTAAAGCAGGTGGACCAGACTACTTAGTACTTCACTTACAAGGACGTACTACTTCAGAAATGTTATAATATTGTTGAAATAATAAAAATACAGTAGGGCGTATACATGCTCTACTGTTTTAATGGGAGGAGATTTAATATGACAAAGTCACAAGAAATCATTGAACAAACAAATACATTTGGTGCGCCGAACTATTTGCCATTACCAATTGTAATTTCAGAAGCGGAAGGTATTTGGGTTAAAGATCCAGAGGGCAATCGCTATTTAGATATGTTATCTGCTTATTCTGCAGTTAACCAAGGTCATCGTCATCCGAAAATTATCCAAGCATTAAAAGATCAAGCAGATCGTGTAACACTTACTTCACGTGCATTCCACAGTGACCAATTAGGTCCTTGGTATGAAAAAATTTGTAAACTTGCAAATAAAGAAATGGTATTACCAATGAACACAGGTGCAGAAGCTGTTGAAACAGCGATTAAAGCTGCAAGACGTTGGGCATATGATGTGAAAGGTGTAGAAGATAACAAAGCAGAAATCATTGCGATGAATGGTAACTTCCATGGTCGTACAATGGCTGCAGTTTCACTTTCTTCAGAAAAAGAATACCAAAGAGGTTATGGTCCATTATTAGGTGGATTCAAACTTGTTGATTTCGGTGATATCGAACAAATTAAATCTGCTATTACACCAAATACAGCAGCCGTATTAATTGAACCTATCCAAGGTGAAGCGGGTATTAATGTACCTGAAGACGGTTATTTAAAACAAATTAGAGAAGTTTGTGATGAAAACAATGTATTATTCATTGCAGATGAAATTCAAGCTGGTCTTGGTAGAACAGGTAAAATATTCGCAACAGATTGGGATAATGTTCAACCAGATATGTATATCTTAGGTAAAGCATTAGGCGGAGGCGTATTCCCAATTTCATGTATCGTTGGTAATAAAGAAATACTAGAAGTATTTAACCCAGGTTCACATGGTTCTACTTTTGGTGGGAACCCTCTAGCATGTGCAGTATCTGTTGCAGCATTAGATGTACTAATTGATGAAAAATTATCTGAACGTTCTTTAGAATTAGGAACTTATTTCAAAGAAGAATTACAAAAAATTGATCATCCATCAATCAAAGAAGTAAGAGGTAAAGGTTTATTCATCGGTATCGAATTAACTGAAGATGCAAGACCATATTGTGAAAAATTAAAAGAATTAGGTCTGTTATGTAAAGAAACACACGATACAGTTATTCGTTTTGCACCACCACTTATTATCGAAAAAGAAGATTTAGATTGGGCACTTGATCAAGTTAAGTCTGTTTTTAAATAAAAAATCTGATAACGTTTACAAAAAAACGTTTAAGACCTTTTAAAAATAATCAATTATGTTACAATTATTTAGAGATTAAAAGTATTTAAAAAAGAGGCGAAGAGGATCATGAGCGAAAATTTAAATTTAGTTTCATCGACACAAGAAATTATTGGTGAAGCCCTTAATAAATTAGGTTTTGACGAGGGAATGTACGATTTAATTAAAGAACCAATGAGATTATTAACAGTGCGTATACCTGTTAGAATGGATGACGGTTCTGTTAAGACATTTACTGGTTATCGTGCACAACATAATGATGCAGTTGGACCAACTAAAGGTGGGGTTCGTTTCCACCCAGATGTTGATGTCGAAGAAGTAACAGCATTATCTATGTGGATGACGTTAAAATGTGGAATTGTAGATTTACCATATGGTGGTGGTAAAGGTGGTATTGTCTGTGACCCAAGACAAATGAGTATTCATGAAGTAGAAAGATTATCTCGTGGATATGTTCGTGCTATTTCTCAAATAGTAGGTCCTACAAAAGACATTCCAGCACCAGACGTATTTACAAACTCACAAATTATGGCTTGGATGATGGATGAATATAGTCAAATGGATGAATTCAATTCTCCAGGATTTATTACTGGTAAACCTATTGTTTTAGGTGGTTCTCAAGGTAGAGATCGTTCTACTGCATTAGGTGTTGTTATTGCAATTGAAGAAGCAGCTAAGAGACGTGGAAAAACAATCGAAGGTTCAAGAGTCGTTATTCAAGGATTTGGTAACGCAGGAAGCTTTTTAGCGAAATTCTTATATGATCAAGGCGCTAAAATTGTAGGTATTTCAGATGCTTACGGTGCACTTCATGATCCTGAAGGTTTAGATATCGATTATTTATTAGATCGTCGTGATAGCTTCGGAACAGTTACAAATCTATTTGATGACACAATTTCTAATAAAGAATTATTTGAAATTGATTGTGATATCCTTGTTCCAGCAGCGATTTCAAATCAAATTACAGAAGAAAATGCTAATGATATTAAAGCTGAAATTGTAGTAGAAGCAGCTAATGGTCCAACTACAATGGCAGCAACTAAAATATTAAGTGAGCGTGGCGTTCTTCTTGTACCAGACGTACTAGCAAGTGCTGGTGGCGTAACAGTATCATACTTCGAGTGGGTACAAAATAACCAAGGTTATTACTGGACTGAAGAAGAAGTTAACGAAAAACTACGTGAAAAATTAGTTAAAGCTTTTGATACAATTTACAACTTATCAGAAAACAGAAAAATAGATATGAGATTAGCAGCTTATATTGTAGGTATTAAACGTACAGCTGAAGCGGCTAGATATAGAGGTTGGGCATAAGCCTTAACCAATAAAAAACACACCATTTTGAATGGTGTGTTTTTTGATTATATGAGTTCTTTAGCGACATTAATTTGATGTTGTACGGACTCTTGACCTGTTGAACCATAACTTTTTCTACGGTTTAAACAGTTTTCAGGTTTCAAGTAATCATATACATTTTCTTGTATACGTTCGTTATAAGATTGATATTGTTCTAATGGCACATCTAATAAATATTTGCCATTTTGAATGCACCATAAGACGATTTTACCTACGATCTCATGTGCTTCTCTGAAAGGTATATTTTGTTCTACTAAATAATCAGCTAGCTCAGTAGCATTAGAAAAATCTTTATGCACTGTTTCATTTAAACGCTCTTTATTCACTTGCATAGTAGAAATCATACCTTCGAAAATACGCAATGAGCCTTTAATCGTATGAATGGCATCAAACAGACCTTCTTTATCTTCTTGCATATCTTTATTATATGCGAGTGGCAAGCCTTTTAAAGTAACGAGCATACTCATTAAATGACCTGTTGTTCTTCCTACTTTTCCTCTAATCAATTCAGCCATATCAGGATTTTTCTTCTGAGGCATAATCGATGATCCAGTAGAAAAACTATCTGATAACGTAACGAATTTAGCTTCATCAGTAGACCAGAAAATAATTTCTTCAGCAAATCTTGAAAGGTGAACCATCGTTAATGAAATATTATGTAATGTTTCAACGATATAATCACGGTCACTAACTGCATCAAGACTATTTTCATATAAACTGCTAAAGTTTAAAAGTTCTTGTGTACGATGTCTATCAATAGGGTGCGTTGTACCGCTTAAAGCTGCAGCACCTAGTGGACTGATGTCGATTCTTTTTAAACTATCATTAAATCTCGATTTATCACGCTCTAACATCCAGAAATAAGTCATGATATGATGTGCGAAAGATATAGGTTGCGCTCTTTGTAGGTGCGTGTAACCAGGCATGATAGTATGCACATGTTCATCAGCAATAACAAGAATTGATTTTTGAAGTGATTCTATAAGTGTAAGAATCTCTTGAACATGTTGTTTTGTATAAAGGTGCATATCCGTTGCAACTTGGTCATTTCTACTTCTACCAGTGTGCAATTTACCGCCAACTTGACCAATCTTCTGAATTAAAGCAAGTTCAATATTTAAATGAATATCTTCTAGTGATTCAGAAAGCTCAAGATTACCATTATAATAATCGGCTTGGATATCTTTTAAACCTTGAATAATTTGATTTGCTTCTTCTGTCTTGATGATATTTTGCTCGGCTAACATTGTTGCATGTGCAATACTACCTTGAATATCTTGATCAATTAAATTTTTATCAAAATGGATAGATGCATTAAATGCATCTACCCATGATTCAGGGTTAGACTCGAATCTTCCACCCCATGCTTTTTTTGTCATTTTAAAACACCCTCTGTTTCTAATAATGCTTTAACTTTAGTAGGTAAACCAAAGATTTCAATGAATCCTACAGCAGCTTCTTGGTTAAATGCGTCTTCTTTAGTATACGTAGCAAGTGATTCATTGTATAAACTAAATGGAGATTTACGTCCATTAACGATTACATTTCCTTTAAATAGTTTAACACGTACTGTACCTGTTACTTGAGTTTGTGTAGAATCGATAAATTGTTTTAAGCTATCTGTTAATGGAG
The DNA here is from genome assembly GCF_022386355.1 of Mammaliicoccus sp. L-M44. Taxonomy (NCBI): domain Bacteria; kingdom Bacillati; phylum Bacillota; class Bacilli; order Caryophanales; family Staphylococcaceae; genus Mammaliicoccus; species Mammaliicoccus sp. L-M44. Next base: position 44,361 of record NZ_JAJNIU010000014.1, read on the forward strand.
AGAACCATAATCCATTATAGATTTGTTCAGCTAATTGTTTTTCGATTACCGGTTTAAAGTGTGCAACGTCTTTAGTTAAAGTAATCGTTTCTAATGCTTTATGTGCTTCCATTATAACCTTTGCACCTGGTGTTTCATATACTTCACGTGATTTAATACCAACTAAACGGTTTTCTACGTGATCGATTCTACCGATACCGTGTAAACCAGCAATTTCATTAAGTTGTAAAATTAATTCATCTAACGGATATGATTTATTATTGATTGAAATAGGTAAACCTTTTTCAAATACAATTTCAAGTTCTTCTGGTGTGTCAGGTGTTTCTTCAATTGGTTTCGTTAAATCATATGCATCTTCTGGTGGTGTCGCAAATGGATCTTCAAGAATACCACACTCATTACTACGACCCCATAAATTTTGGTCAATTGAATATGGAGAATCTAAATTGATAGGAATTGGAATGTTATGTTTTTTAGCATAATCAATTTCTTCCTCACGACTCCAAGACCATTCACGTACTGGCGCTAATACTTCAATATGAGGTGCTAAAGCTTTAATAGCTACTTCAAAACGTACTTGGTCATTTCCTTTACCAGTACAGCCATGTGCTATTGCAATCGCATCTTCTTCTTGCGCGATTTCAACTAATTTCTTAGAGATAAGTGGTCTACTTAATGCAGAAACAAGTGGATAACTTCCTTCATACATTGTATTCCCTTTAATTGCATATCCAACAAAATCTTCACTGAATTCTTTTGTTGCGTCTATTACATATGATTTTTCTGCACCCATATCATATGCTTTTTGTTTTACTAGTTCTAAATCTTTACCTTCACCAACATCTAGGCAACATGCAATTACTGTATATCCTTTTTCAATTAGCCATTTTACTGCAACGCTCGTATCTAATCCACCTGAGTATGCCAATACAACTTTATTAGTCATTAAAAAAACCTCGCTTTTGTATTAATATTTAATATCTTGTATATTTAATCGATAAACATACAATATCATATTAAGAATGAATGTTCAATAGTTATTTTAAATATTTATGCACTTAAAAGTATATCGTTGCATTTCGATTGAAAGCCTATGAAAACTAGAGTAAAATAAAGACGTTGTTGAAATTAAATATAGATTACATAGGAGGATATTATGTCACATATTCAATTTGATTATAAAAAAGCTTTAACATTTTTTGGTGAACATGAGTTAGAACAATCACGTGATCTAGTAAAAAATATACATCATGTTATACATGAAAAGACTGGAGCAGGTAGCGACTTTTTAGGATGGGTTGACCTTCCTGTAGATTATGACAAAGAAGAGTTCGATAGAATTCTAGCTGCTTCTAAACGTATTAAAGAACAATCTGAAGTATTACTTGTAATTGGTATTGGTGGTTCATATTTAGGTGCTCGTGCAGCAGTTGAAATGTTAAATTCTACATTTGCTAATTATGAAAAAAGTGAAAATCCTCAAATTATATTTGTAGGACATCATTTATCTTCATCTTATGTACATGATTTAATTCAGTATATAGATGGTAAAGATTTCTCTATTAACGTTATTTCTAAATCAGGTACAACGACTGAACCTGCAGTAGCATTTAGAATCTTCAAGAAAATTTTAGAAGAAAAATACGGTAAAGAAGAAGCTAAAAACCGTATCTTTGCTACAACTGATAAAGAAAAAGGTGCTTTAAAAGATTTAGCAACTGGTGAAGGATATGAAACATTTGTCGTACCAGATGATGTCGGTGGTAGATATTCAGTATTAACAGCAGTTGGATTATTACCAATCGCAGCAAGTGGTATTGATATTCAAGATATGATGAAAGGTGCTGCAGCTGCACGTGAAGATTTATCATCTTCAGAACTTGATGACAATATTGCATATCAATATGCAGCAATTCGTAACATCTTATATGCAAAAGGATATTCAACAGAAATGTTAATCAACTACGAACCAGCTTTACAATACTTCAGTGAATGGTGGAAACAGTTATTCGGTGAATCTGAAGGTAAAGACTTCAAAGGTATTTATCCATCAAGTGCAAACTTTACTTCTGACTTACATTCACTTGGTCAATATGTACAAGAAGGACGTCGCTTCTTATTTGAAACAGTTGTAAAAGTTGAAAATCCTAAACATGATATTACAATTGAAGAAGATAAAGACGATTTAGACGGTTTAAACTTCTTAGCAGGTGAAACAGTTGACTTCGTTAATACAAAAGCATTCCAAGGAACATTATTAGCACATACAGATGGTGGCGTACCAAACTTAGTTGTTAAAGTTCCTCAATTAGATGCATATACATTCGGTTATGTTGTATACTTCTTCGAATTAGCATGTGCTATGAGTGGTTATATGTTAGGCGTGAATCCATTTAACCAACCAGGTGTTGAAGCATACAAACAAAATATGTTCGCATTACTTGGTAAACCAGGATTCGAAGACTTGAAAAAAGAATTAGAAGATAGACTATAATATGAAGCGTATCTTAGAAAAAAGTCCCCAAATTTAATTTGGAGGACTTTTTTTATTTTGGATTTGAAATTTTTGAAGAAATGAGTGGTATTTTATGAAAATACGTAAAAATTTATTTTTAGCTTATATTGATGCATTGCAAAATAGGATAGATGTGTTACCTGAAAATATAGATGAACAATACCAAGTCACAAAACAAGGGTACGAAGGTGAAAAAGCATTCGCTCAAATACTTGAAAGTTATGGGGCAGAATGGTGGCTATATGATTTGCAGATTAAAAATTTTAACCATATTCAATTTGATTTTGTAGTCATAACAGACGATGCCATCATCCAATTTGAAATTAAAAATTATACAGGTGACTATTATTTTGATCAGCACAAACTATTTAGAAGTACAGGTTTTGTATCTAAAGATCTTATTAATCAATATGAAGTTGCTCAAGAAGGCTTAAAAAGAATCGTTGAGAAATATAAATTGAAACGCAAAGTAGAAAGCTATGTTGTTTTTATACATCCAACATTCACATTACATGGTGATTTACGATCTCGAATGAACATTATTTTAAAAAGTGAGATACATAAAATAAAAGATATGGTATTACAAAACTTTAAATATGAAGAAAATAAATGGATATATCACAAACTAAAAAGCCTACATGAACCATTTTTAAATACAAATGAAATACCAAATTTGAATATAGACTATAAAAATTTAAAAAGAGGCGTACGATGTACAAACTGTCGAAAGTTGATTCGAGTAGATGAATTATTTAATAAACGAAAATATTTAAAATGTCATCATTGTAAAAAAGAATTGAATAGAGCGAATATTATTATTCAATCATTAGAAGAATTATATTTATTAAAAGGCGCACCATTTTCAGTAAAAGAAGCAGAAATGTGGACGGGGGTCTACAGAAGTTCCATAAAGAGAATCCTATATAAGTACTTTATTAGAAGTGGTAATAGAAAAAGTACTAAATATGGACCGATAAAATAAATTACCGGTCCAGAAATGAGAAATATGGACCGATAAAAAAATTTACCGGTCCAGAAATGAGAAATATGGCCGATAAAAAAATTACCGGTCCAGAAACGAGAAATATGGACCGATAAAAATAAATTACCGGTCCAGAAATAAGAAATATGGACCGATAAAAAAAATTACCGGTCCAGAAACGAGAAATATGGACCGATAAAAATAATTATCGGTCCATAACCAGCGATTATCCATACCAGCAATCTCATTATCTCCATAAACTAAATTCCTCCTACTGAGCAATCATTAGCTCCTACCAACCTATAAATTCCTTCTCATTCCTAAAGATACGACTTTTGTATGATGTCAATTTACTTTTCTATTTACACATTTATCGGTATAATTAATCTAAATTTAAGAAGGAAGTTGCGTTACATGTTAATACAAGATTTAATGAATTGGTTCAGTGAAGAGAATATTACTGAATTAATTGAAACGTTTAGATCGTTCGGGATATTCATAGCATTTTTATTACCTTTTATTGAGGCATTCTTACCGTTTTTACCGATTATTCTCTTTGTTATTGCTAATGTAAATGCTTATGGATTATTGCTAGGTTTTATCATTACATGGGCTGGTACTGTTTCGGGAAGTTATATTGTCTTTTTAATCTTTAGATTAATTTCTAAAAAGCCTTTTATGAAAAGGATTGTTGAACAGCCTAGAGTTGTAAGATTTATTCAGTGGATTGATGAACACGGCTTTGGACCACTGTTTATTTTGTTATGCTTTCCATTTACACCAGGTGCTTTAGTTAATATGGTTAGTGCATTTTCAAATATTAGTAAACAAGTCTATTTAATCGCGTTAATTTTATCAAAAGCCATTATGATATTTACGTTAAGTTTCATTGGTGCCGATATAAATTCCTTTTTTGCAAGTCCTAAAAAGAGTATAATAGTAGTCGTGATTATATTTGTACTCTGGCTAGTTGGAAAAGGCTTAGAAAAATATTTTGATAAACGCTTAAAAAATAGGAGTCAAAAATGAAAAAAATATTCGAATGGATAATTGCAATTATTATTGCGTTAGTATTATTATTTGCTGTAAGAACATTTTTATTCATCGGTTATGTTGTAGACGGAGACTCAATGAAACCAACTTTTCATGATAATGATAGAGTAATTGTTAATAAACTTGTTAAAAATTTTGGACAAATTAATAACGGTGATGTTATCGTATTTCATGCGAATAAAAATGCTGATTATATTAAAAGAGTTATCGGGTTACCAGGCGACACAGTTGAAATGAAAAACAACAAACTGTATATTAATGGTACTCATGTAAATGAGCGTTATTTAAATGATGATATAAAAACTGATGACTTCAGTACAAGAACAATTCAAGGATCTAAAAGTGATGTTATTCCTAACGGTGAATATCTAGTATTAGGTGACAATCGTAGCAATAGCAGAGACTCAAGAGAAATTGGATTTGTACATGAAGATGATATCGTTGGTACTGTGAATTTAAGATATTATCCATTTAATCAAATAGATGTGAATTTTGATAAATAATAATAATGAGGTGGCATTTTTGAAAAAAGAGATATTTGAATGGGTTGTGGCGATTGCAGTAGCAGTTGTATGTGTATTATTGATACAAAAATTCTTATTTGTAACATATACAGTTTCTGGAGATTCCATGTACCCAACTTTAAAAAATAGTGAAAAAGTAATCGTCAATAAAATTGGTTATAAAGTAGGAGATATTGATAACGGTGATGTTATTGTATTCCACGCAAACGCAAATGATGATTATGTAAAACGTGTTATCGGTAAACCTGGTGATACAGTAAAATATGAAAACGACCAATTATATGTAAATGGTAAAAAAGTACCTGAAGAATACTTGAAAGCAAACAAAGCGAATAAGTCTCGTGATTTATTGACAGAGAACTTTGAAGTAAAAGATTTAGTGAATTCAAATGGTGCTAATAAAATACCTAAAGATGAATATTTAGTCTTAGGTGACAATCGTGAAGTGAGTAAAGATGGCCGTTCATTTGGTTTGATTGATAAAGATGTCATTGTTGGTGAAGTTGCATTAAGATTCTGGCCAATTAATCAATTCCATTATAATTTTGACCCATCTACAAATTAATATAAAAGTTCTGTAACACCTTACTTTGAAATTAAGTGAGGTGTTCTTTTTATGTTAAAATAAATGAATAAGAGAACGTAAGGGAGGTAGAAATAAATGCAATTAAATGTATGGATTGGACGAAGTGGGACCGGGAAAACGAATCAAATGCTTAACCAAATGACTGAAGCTATGATTGAAAATCCATTAGGAGACCCAATTATATTTTTGACGCCAACTCAAAATACCTTCCAATATGAACAAGCATTTGTTAAAAATCCTAATTTAAAAGGAAGTATACGTACTTCAGTATTCGGATTTGAAAGATTAAGTTGGAGAGTTTTAAGTGATGAAGGCGGTCTTGTTGAACAACAAATTTCAGATGAAGCGTTAGAAATGCTTACATATCACTTATTACATACACATAAAAAACAATTAAATTTATATCAGTCTACCATTCAACATTATGGGTTTAGTCATAAAATGATGAATGAGATTAAAGACTTCAAGAAATATAATGTAAGTCCTGATGATTTATCACATTATATTGAACATAACGAAGCCATTCCTAAAAGAATGAAAGATAAACTTAGTGATATCGAAACAATATATAAAGCGTTAGAGGATCAATTAAACGGACGCTATGTACAGGCAGAAGATGTCTTGTATAAATTAATTGAGAAAATACCTAACTCAGACTACATTAAACAAGCAGATATTTATATTGACGGTTTTCATAACTTTTCAACACTTGAATATCGCGTTATTGAAGCCTTAGTTAAATATAGTAAGTCGGTAACAATTGGTTTAACGACAGATGGAGACAAAGATCCATTTAGCTTATTTAGAAAAACATCCGAATCTCTCAATCATGTTGAAGACATTGCGGATGCATTACAAATTAAGATTAACTATACGCACTTTAAGACAACGGAACGATTCAATAATCAAAAAGTATTAAAGCATTTGGAAAGTCAATTTGATGCATTACTACCGAATACCATTGATAGTGAAGATTTGAAAATTATTGAAACATCCAATATGAGAGATGAAGTTCAATACGTTGCGAGAGAGATATTAAGACGTTCGAGAGAAGAACATTTATCGTACAAAGACATCGCGATACTTTATCGTGATCCAGGTTATGAGCAGTTGATTGACACGGTATTACCGCATTTTAATATTGCATATAATCATGATGCGAAAAAGAAAATGGCATATCATCCGTTCATTGAATGTTTAAGGTCTATGTTAGAAGTCATTCAAACTGGATGGAGATTTGAACCTGTCATGAGCATGTTGAAGACAGGCATCTTAACAAGCCATATCCCAAATGCGCCTTATTTAATTGATATATTAGAAAACTATGCATTTGAAAGAGGGATATCTGGTAAGAGATGGACGAATCCAGAATTTTTCACAGTTGAATCTTTTGAAAAACTCGGCAAAAAATCATTAAGAAAAGAAGAAGATACATTTATAGAAGAAGATAGAAAAACAGTGCAAAGTGTCATCGACTTGAAAGATTATGTTGTGAATCGAATTGAAAAGTTGAACGAAGCTTTAGCTGATAGTCAAACAGTAGAAGACTTTACGAGTCGATTATACGGCGTTATCGAACAATTTGATTTACCTACGCACTTAATGACAATGCGCGATGAATTAGAAATAAAGCATCAGTTTGAAGAAGCGGAAGAAATTGACCAAGTATGGGAAGGTACAATTCGCATATTTGATGACATCGTAGAAGTGTTAGGCGATGTAAAGCTTTCTTTAAATGAATACATCGAAATATTAGATAGAGGATTGGATGAATTAGAATTCTCAATGATTCCACAAACACTAGATGAAGTAACAGTCGGTAATATGGATTTAGCCAAAGTGGATAATAAAGAAATTGTATTCTTGCTTGGTATGAATGACGGTGTCTTACCGAAAGTATCTAATCAAATGTTGTTATTAACAGACGATGAGAAAAAAGAATTAGCAGCATCAAGCGGTTTAGAATTAAGCCCGACGAGTGATATTTTACAGATGGATGAGGCGTTTGTATGTTATATTGCGATGACGCGTGCTAAGAAAGAAGTTATATTCACATATAGTTTAATGTCCGATGGCGGAGAAATTAGAGAGAAGAGTCCATTTATCAATACGATTCAATCTCTATTTACAAACCTCGAAGTTCAATCATTAAAATCAAATATAGAACACAATCCTATCCAACTATTAGAACATGAACATCAAAGTCAAATGCATATATTTGAACATTTAAATGATTGGATGAATGATGAGATTGTTAATGATATATGGTTAGATGCGTATCATGCTTCATTAGATATTCATCATTTAGATCATACTGTTCAATTTTTAACATCAGCTTTAACGTATAAAAATGATACAGTCCAATTGAATACAGACGTATCTGAATCACTATATGGTCAGAAAATAAATGCCAGTGTATCAAGGTTTGAAACATATAATCAATGTCCATTTAAACATTACGTTTCACATGGTTTAAAATTAAACGAACGTACGAAATATCAAATTCAAAGTGTCGATATCGGTAATATATTCCATCAAACATTGAAATATATTTCAGATGAAGTAAATGGAGACTTTAGTAAGTTATCAGCGAAAGCCATGACTAAACTCATAAACGAAGCTATCGATGAAAGCTTGCCTAAAATTCAATTTGATGTCCTACATCGTACTGCACATTATAGATATTTAAAATTACGCATCCAAAACATTTTGAAATCTACATTAGAAGCAATGAAGTATCAAACAAGTCATTCAAAATTCAAAGCTTATCAATTTGAATTAAACTTTGGTGCAACATCTAAACATCAATTAAAAACGACACCTTTAGCAACGAAACGAAAAATTCCAATTAATATTAGAGGTCAAATTGATAGATTGGACGTATATAAAGGTAAAGATAAAGATTATGTGTCCATTATTGACTATAAGTCATCTGTGACAAGTTTAGATTTAACTAAAGTAATGTATGGCATGCAAATGCAAATGTTTACGTATTTAGATGTCGTACTACAAAATAAAGCTTTGTTAAATCTACAAGATAATGTATCACCTGGTGCATTATTGTATTTCCATGTGCATGAACCTGAAATTAAAGCAACAAGTTGGGGTGAAATTCCAGAAGTAGATGATATTTATCAACAAACCATTGAAAAATTCAAAATGGACGGCTATGTGAATAGAAATCCTGAAGTAGTCGATGCGCTTGATGATAAATTGATAGATCAATTAAAATCTGACATGATTCCTGTTACGAAAAAGAAAAATGGTGAATTGAATAGTTATAGTAAAGCTTTAGATGAAGAACTATTTTTCAAATTAATGAATAAAAATAGAGAAAACTTTGTTGAAACAGCCACACAAATTATGGATGGGCATACAGAAGTTTCGCCTATGCGCTATCAAAAGCGATTACCTTGCCAATTTTGTGAATTTAAATCAGTTTGTCACATCGACCCTATAACTGATACAGAGCAATATAGAGAAATCGAACATACATTAACGAAAGATGAAATCATCGACATGTTGAGAGAGGAGGCGGAAGAATGACATTGCCAGAAAAGCCGATAGATGCACAGTGGACGGATGATCAATGGAAAGCGATATATAGCGAAGGGAAAGATATCCTTGTTGCAGCTGCAGCGGGAAGTGGTAAGACAGCTGTGCTAGTTGAGCGTATTATTCAAAAAATTATGCGTAACAAACAAGACGTCAATAGGCTGCTTGTTGTAACCTTCACTAACGCAAGTGCGAGAGAAATGAAAGCAAGGGTCAATGCTGCGATTCAAAAAGAAAGTATTAAATATCCTGAAGATGAACATTTGAAATCACAAAGAATTAAAATTCATCAAGCTCAAATTTCTACACTTCATAGCTTTTGTTTAACATTAATTAAATCACATTATGACACGATTGATATTGACCCAAACTTTAGAACTGCAAATGAAGTTGAGAGTATTGTCTTATTAGAACAGGCAATAGATGATGTGTTAGAAAGCTATTATGAAAAGAATGAACAGACATTTTTAGAAATCGTTGAGCATTTATCCAATGACCGTTCTGACGAGCCTTTAAGAGCATTATTGAACCGTTTGTATCGATTTAGTATTGCGCATGCAGATCCTTTCGCGTGGTTAAATGAATTGGATCAACCATATGATCAAATTGATGAAAATCATGCTTATTTTAAAATGTTTGACCAACTTATTTATCGTAAATTAGATAGTGCTAAAAATGCTTTGTATCAGTCAATAGATTGCTACCAGCATTTGAATGAAGTGGATAAACATGTGAAATATCTTGAAGGTGAACGTATATGGTTGGAGCGCGTATTTGAAGGTAGTAAGCCACTTGATCAAATACATTTAGATATGGCAGCAAAGAAATTACCGACAAATAGTGCAAAGATTAAGTCTGAAAATGAAGGGTCAGAGCAATTACTGGTACTAGGTAAAGACTATCATACAGCCTATATTGACCACTTAAAAGAACTGACTGAAGGTTATCTTAGCAGAAGTAGAGAAGATTTAATTCAAGATATGAAAGATATGGGACCAAGAGTGAAAGTGATTGCGGATATCACGAAAGATGTCATTCAATATTTCCAATCACTTAAACAACAAAAAAGAATTATTGATTTCTCTGATTATGAACATTTAGCTTTAGAAATTTTGACAGATGATGATGGTAATCCTTCAGAAATTGCATTGCAATATCGAGATTACTTTGATGAAATTTTAGTAGATGAATATCAAGATACTAATAGAGTACAAGAGGCTATCATCAGTTGTATTAAACGTGGAGAAGAGCATAATGGTAACTTGTTTATGGTTGGTGATGTGAAACAATCCATCTATAAATTTAGACAAGCTGAGCCAGAATTATTTATAGAAAAATATAAACGATTTAATGATCCGAAAATAGCATCAGGTGAAGTGATCGATTTATCTAAGAACTTTAGATCTAGAAAAGAAGTGCTCGATAATACGAATTTTATCTTTTCACATATGATGGATGAAGTTGTAGGTGAAATTGAATATAACGATGAAGCTAAATTGTATTACGGTGCAGATTATGATTCACAACATACGCCATTAGAAATGGATATTATCGTCCAAGATTCATTTGAAGTAGAAGATAATAATCTTATTGAAGCAAAGGCTATTGTAGATAAAGTGCAATATATATTAGATAACAAACGCGTATTTGATAGAAAAACGCAAAGTTATCGACCTGCAACATTTAAAGATATCGTGATTCTTGAGAGAAGTTATAGTAATGCGATGCACATGCAACAACAATTTAAAGAAGCGAATATTCCGTTTTATGTAGAATCGAAAAAAGGCTACTTCGAACAAAATGAAATTAGATTGATGCTTTCATTTTTACGAGTAATAGATAACCCGTTGCAAGATAAATATTTAGTTGGTGTTATGCGTTCGATAGCATTTCAGTTTAAAGAAGATGAACTTGCTGAAATTAGAAATAAAGCGCCGCAAGAAATTTACTATATAGATTCTATTTATAAATATATGTCAAATCCAGAAGCGGACACAGCACTAGTAGAAAAGCTTAATCAATTTTTAACGCAATTGAAAGACTATCAAGCATATAGTAAGTCTGTCCCGGTATGGCAACTGTTGGATAAATTGTATAATGACTATTACTTAATTTCTTACTTTAGTGGCCTTACTGGTGGTGTTCAAAGAAGACAGAACTTATACGGCTTATTAAATAAAGCTATACAATTTGAAGCATCAAGTTTAAGAGGTATTTTCCAATTTATTAGATTTATCGATGAATTAATTGATCGTGGCCAAGATTTCGGACAAGAAAGTGTTATAGGGCCGAATGATGATGTTGTACGTATGATGACGATTCATAGTAGTAAAGGTCTGGAATTTCCGTTTGTTATTTATTCAGGTATTACACGTGAATTTAACCGTACTGAATTAAGAGAGCATGTTATCTTAAATAATCGATATGGATTAGCTTTAACATATTTCAATACTGAAAAAGAAGTCTCATTCCCAACATTAGCATCTATTATATTTAAAAATATTAACGAAACAGAAATGATTTCTGAAGAAATGAGATTGATTTATGTCGCATTAACGAGAGCTAAAGAGGGATTATATCTTATTGGTCGTGTTAAAGGTGATAAAGCACTCGAAAAAATTGGGCTTGTTAGTGCAGATCAAGATGAAATGATTGAATCTGAATATAGAGTGAAGGCGAAATCACCATTTGATCTTATCTCTTCAGTTCTAGCTAAATCGAAAGATAATGGTTTATCACACTCAATGCCATTTAAATCTGAACGAAGTGAATCTTTTAATATCAATATCATACGTGACGAAGAACAAGATGAAGAACAAGATATCTCATACGAGAAACCAACATTAGATACACTTATGAAATATAAACCTTCTGAGAAAAAGGATGAAATCTATAATCAGATGGTGTACAAATATCCGGATGAACAACTGTTAAATATTGCAGCAAAACAATCTGTTTCTGAAATTAAACGTCAGCGAGAAACTGAAGAAGCAGGAACGGATTATCAAATTGTGAGACAATATCAGCTTGGTACTAAATCATATGACAGACCTAAGTTTATGACTAAACAAAAAAGACAAAGTGCAGAAATTGGTACTTTGATGCATGCTGTCATGCAACACCTTCCTTTAAAACAAGGAGGTTTATCTGTAGAAGACTTACAAAATCTTGTACATGAGTTGATGGATAAAGAAATACTACCTGATGACGCTATGCAAGATTTAGATTTATCATTAATAGAAGTGTTTACACAATCTGATTTATACAAAAGGTTAGTTAATGCAGACAAAGTCATGAGAGAGGTACCTTTTGTAGTTGGTCAAGATGATATCGATCAAGGTTTATCTTTCGATGTTTCTGAAAAAGATAATAAACCCATAATTCAAGGGATGATAGATTGTATATTTATTGAAGGAGATAAAGTATCATTTATAGATTATAAAACAGATGCATTTATCGTTCGTAGAGGTAAAACAAAAGAAGAAGTAGCAGAAACGATGAAACAAAAGTATGACGTTCAAATGCGTTATTATCAAAATACATTGGAAACAATATTGAAGAAACCAGTTGAAGGTTATTTATACTTCTTTCAATATGGAACGAAACACATCAAGGAGAATCATTAATGGCAAAACAAAGAATATTTAGTATTGATGCTTTAAGAGGGTTTAGTTTACTAGGTATATTACTTATGAATATTTTAACCTTTGCTTATCCATATCAAATCATCAATCCGTTTGAGTTTTTTCAACATCAAGATGGTGCATGGTTTAAAATCAGTTCATTATTTATAATCGCTTCGTTTTATCCAATATTTGCATTTCTATTTGGTTATGGTTTGTCTATCATGTATCAAAATAGTTTGGATAAGGGATTAAACTATTATCCAATGATTACGAGAAGATTATTATTTTTATTATTGCTAGGTATCATTCATGGCGTGTTCATTTTTTATGGTGATATTTTATCAACATATGCATTGTTAGGTTTAATAGCAATCATATTTGTGCGCTTGAAACCACAATTTACATTAGTTGCACTATCAATAGGAATCGGCATATTTGTACTGTTATATTTACTGCCAATGATTTTATTAAAAGATGTCACACAAATAGAAAGCTTCGTAGGATTACAAGAATTAGAAAGAGTTAATAATATATTATCAAGTGCTGATTATGTATCGATTATTGGATTTAATTTGAAATATTTTGGTATGAATATTGCGAACGCCATTCTAGTAGGACCATTTTCTATTTTACCGATTATGCTATTCGGTATTTATGCTCATCAAATTAATTGGTTTAACAAAATTAAACAACATAAAAATCTATATATGGTGATAGGCGTTGTTGTATTAATTTTAGGTTTAGCGATTAAAATGATTCAAATCGTGTTAGAAGGTTCAGTGACATCACAATTAATGAGTCAGATGATTGGTGGTCCAATTGTTGCATTGAGCTATATTATGTTCTTTGTGATCTTATGTGAAGATCAAACAGCTCGAAAAATTTTAACGCCATTACAATCAATCGGAAAACTAAGCTTAACGACTTATATTTCACAAAGCATAATATGTATAATCATATTCTATGGTGTTGGTTTAAATTACTACGGTAAGTTACCTGTCTTAAACATTTATATAATAGGTATCGTTATTTATTTCGTCCAACTTATCGTGAGTTATCTGTATTTAATGAAATTTAAACAAGGACTATTGGAAAAATTATGGAGAAAAGTAACATATTTAAAATAATCGATTGAAAAGCATGCGATTTATCTAAAAATTCGGTATAATCGAAATTAAGAATAAGAAGGAGTTGACAGAGTGAATGAAATTTTTAACTTTTAAACATAAAGATATCACTTCATACGGTGTGAAAGTAAAACGCGAAGAAGCGGTTTGGGATTTACGCAAAGTATTTGCAGACTTTGGAGAAGAAGGTTTTAATCCTAAGACATTATTAGAAGGTTTACAATTAAATATAAATGTTGATTTCCAAGAAGCAGTTCGTAAAGCAGTCGTTAAAGTAGAAGAATCTGCTGAGAAAGACGATTACAAATATAGCTTCGAGGATATCGAGTTTTTACCACCTGTAACACCTACAAATAATGTAATTGCTTTCGGACGTAATTACAAAAAACACGCTGAAGAATTAAATAATAAAGTTAATAGATTATATGTATTCACTAAAGCAGCATCATCTTTAACTGGTGATAACGCAGAAATTCCGAATCATAAAGATGTAACAGACAAGTTAGATTATGAAGGTGAATTAGGCGTTGTAATCGGTAAGCATGGAGAGAAAATCCCACGTGGATTAGCTTTAGATTATGTATATGGTTACACAATCATCAATGACATTACAGATAGAAATGCTCAAAAGGAACACGATCAAGCATTCCTTTCTAAATCATTAACAGGTGGATGCCCAATGGGTCCATATATCGTAACTAAAGATGAGTTACCATTACCTGAAGACGTTAATATTGTCACTAAAGTGAACAATGAAATTCGTCAAGATGGTAATACAAATGAAATGATCTTAAAAATCGACGAATTAATTGCTGAAATTTCTAAATATGTAGCATTGCATCCAGGAGATATCATTGCTACTGGTACACCGGCTGGAGTTGGTGCAGGTATGACCCCACCACAATTTTTACAACCTGGTGATGAAATTAAAGTAACAATTGATGGTATCGGAACTTTAACAACATTCATTAGTGAAAAATAATTAAAGTAATATATAAGAGTACCTTCTAAACCGAGTGTTAGAAACTTGGAATAGGGGGTATTCTTTTTAGTAGGACGAACATTTGAATAAATTGTGAATTATGCGCTAACTTTAATATTTGCTTTTGCAAAAATGGGCTTATTCTAATTGTTCCTATGTTATAATGCTATTGGAAAAGAAATATGAATATTTGGGGGGAACTAAATATGATACATTTCCATATTTTTAGCTGGTTAGTTACGATTATCTTATTCTTCGTTGTCTACATGAAAGTTACAAATAAACCAGTGCATATGGTCTTAAGATTATTCATGGTATTTACTTTAATTTCTGGTTTTGTTATTTTCATACAAGCTATGGGAATTAACGGTATGCTATATGGTATTAAATTTATTCTTGGACTTGCAGTTCTTGGTTTAATTGAAGTGACAATTGCTAAGAAGAAAAAGAATAAAAACAGCCAAGGATTATTCATTGCAACAATTGTTGTAATGGTATTAACGATTTTATTAGGTAGTTATTTACCAATGGGTGTATTACACTTTGGTTAATAGCCACTTTAAGATCCATTCATGATTTTGTATATACAAGACATGAATGGATTTTTTTATTGAATTTATTTATGACAATTTCATGTAGTTCTATCAGTTAAGTAAACGTTTTAGTATAATAGAATTAATTGGGTAATAAAGAGGGTTGAATAAATGAATAAATGGACAAAAATAATCATATCGATTATATTAATCGCACCACTTTTTAGTAGCTATGTTTTTGCGAAAGAGAAAGAATACGAGGATGTTAAATACCCTAGAATTTATAGTTTAGTGGTTGATCGTTTTATGAATGGAAATAACGACAACAATAAGATGATTAAAAATAATAATCAATCGAAAGATTTACCACTTGGAGGGGATTTCCAAGGGATTGAATCAAAGCTAGATTATATTCATGATATGGGATTTAATACGATACATATTTCACCAGTCTTTTCACATGATCAGAAAGATTTTTTAGGATATAAAGTGAAAAACTATGATGATATTGACAAAGTGCTAGGTGGAGAAAAAGCATTCAAATCATTAATTGATAAAGTGCATCATAAAGATATGAAAATCATCGTTGATATGCCAGTTACATATACAGATGATTTTAAGCAATCTACATCTGGTGATTTAAATCAAATTCAAAAATCATACTTTAAAAATGAGCAATTCATAGATTTGAAGAATAGTGAGAATCAAGGTATTTACAAAGCGAAAGTTAAAAATTTTGTTGATAAATATCATGTCGATGGTGTTTCGATGAATATCGTTCAAGATGGTATAGATGCTGAGGCGTTTCTACCAGAAGGATTGGATACATACGGTATCATTAATAAAGACGGCATAAACGCTAAGAACTTCAAACATTTATCGACAAATGGTACACGTACCGCTATTCAAAATGCATTTAAAACTGAAAATACCGAAATTCCTGATTATAACCAAAAAGGTGAAGTACTCATTGCAGACACTTGGTTTACAGAACGTTTCACAAAGCATGCTGCAGATGAGAACAAATTCCCTGGAACACGTATTAAACAATTAATGACATATATGTGGGGATATAAAGGTCCAGTTATGATGAACTATGGTACAGAAATAGCTGTAAACGGTTCGAAAATCGAAACAATCAATCAGCTACAGAACTTTAGAACGGATAAAGAAGTTATAAAATATTTAGAAAAAATTGCTGATACCTTTAAACAATATCAGGAATTGTATGAAGGTAAAGTGAAAGTATTGCCGCATGATAAAGGCACAAACTTGTTTTATTATGACACAAATACGATTGATTATATCTTGAATATTAACGATAGTAGTAAGTCTAAAAAAGTCACATTAGATGATAAGCTTATTGAAAAAAATAAAATGCTATCTGGCCTTATATTAGGAGATAATATTAAAGGTAAAGATAATCGATATGACTTAATTACGGATAGAGAAGAAAGTGAACTATACGCAATTATTAATGAAAGAGGACTGAATAATAGTTATTTAGTTGCAGCAGTACTTGTAATCCTATTATTTGGATTATTTATCTTCTTAGTATCAAGAAGAAGTAAACGACAAAAGAATAATCAATAATATGTAAAGCTGGGACATCCGTGTCCCAGCTTTTTTCATTGTTAGAGGTAGTAAGGGGTTAGGAGTGTGTTTCTGGACCGATAAAAATAAATACCTGTCCAGAAACGAGAAATATGGACCGATAAAAATAATTACCGGTCCAGAAATGAGAAATATGGACCGATAAAATAAATTACCGGTCCAGAAACGAGAAATATGGACCGATAAAAATAATTATCGGTCCAGAAACGGGAAATATGGACCGATAAAATAAAATATCGACCCGAAAACAGGATTTACAGGCCGATAAATAAAATTACCGACCCGAAAACATCGTTTTCGGGTCGCTCTATTATAATTCACATGCTTTTATATTGATTGTGCTTTATAACCAATCATATTAACAATATCTTTTGGACTAGAGAATGGTGGTGCATAAGCGATCTCGATATCACGTAGTTCGTCTACAGTTAGGTCTCCTATTATTGCTGTAGCTATAATATCAATTCGTTTATCAGCACCATCTTTACCGACTGCACATGCACGTAATATTTTGCGTGTTGCTTTATCAAAATAAACGCGTAATGTAAGTGGTTCGGCACTAGGATAATAGCCAGCATGTTGTTTTTGAGTTTGTTCAACTACTTCATAATCATAATTTGAGAGTTCACTTTCTGAAACGCCAACACTACCTAATGCATAATCAAACATTTTCACAATATTTGTACCAAGTAAACCTTTGAAAGTAGCTTTAGGACTTGATGAATTTGAAGTAATATTTTCAGCGATTAATACTGCTGCTCTATGGGCACCCCAAGCTAAAGTGACACTAGTTGGTTTCTTTGTATGTCTATAGAATGTTTCAATCACATCACCTAATGCATATACATCATCTAAATTCGTTTCGAAATATTCATTTACTGGGATATAGCCTTTTTCATTTAATTTAAGTGAAGATGATTTTAACCAATCACTATTGGGTTCAATTCCAACACCAGTAATGACTATGTCATATGACTCTGTTATACCGGATTTAAAAGTTACTTCTCGTCCTGAAATATCCGCAATTTCTTCATTTAATTTATAAGGAATATGTCGTTTTTCTAACTCATCAAATATAACTTTATTTAAATCTTTATCCATACTTTTATTAATGTGGTCGCTACGATGTATCAAAGTTGTATGGATATTTCTATTATATAAATTCTCCAAAATTTCTAAACTCACATAACCAGCACCGACAATTAATGCAGATTGAACATTTTCTTTTTGAATAAAGTCTTCTATTTTGTCAGTATCTACTAAGTTTCTTAATGTGAATACACGGTCAGATTGAAAACCTAAATGTCTTGCACGACAACCCGGACTTAAAATAAGTTTGTCATATACATCTTCAAAAATTTCACCAGTTTCATGATTTTTAATCGTGATTGTTTTTTTAGCATCATTTAATTCGATTGCTTCATGATAAGTTTTAACTGTAATATGTTTTTTCTCTTTAAATTGATCAGGTGTCGCTGATAACATCATATCTCTATCTTCTACGACTTCTCCTAAATAATAGGGAAGGCCACAGTTTGCAAAGCTCATATCTCTATCTTTTTCATAAACTGTAATATCACTATCCGGATCAAGTCGTCGAATTTGCGATGCAACTGTTGCGCCTCCAGCAACTGCACCGATTACGATAATTTTAGCCACTTACCATCACTCCTTATAATAGAATATAGCGACTGTGCCACTACCAGTGTGTGAACATATAACTGGTCCGATATTTGAAATGACAACATCTTTAGGTGAAAGATTTGATTGTATCAGTGCTTTAATTTTTTCTGCTTCTTCAATATCATCAGCATGTGTCATATAAATAATGTCACCAGAGTAATCACTATTTTCTTTTTTCATCTTATCAATAATGGCATGCCATAATTTTTTAGAGCCTCGATGCTTCTCAATCGGAACAAGTTTACCTTCTTCAACATGAAGGAGTGGCTTAATATTTAATAAATTACCTAAAAATGCTTGTCCTTTAGAAAGTCTGCCACCACTAGCTAAATAGTTTAAATCTTTAACTGTAAATAAGTGTCTAATTTTATCAATTCGCTCTTTAATATAAGCGTCAAGCTCTTCAAAAGTATAGGACTGTTCAATTTTATCTTGTACATCGAGAATTAATTTACCGCATCCCATTGATGCACTTAATGTGTCGTAAATCGTTAAATCAAGGTCTGGGTATGTTTCTTTCACTTGTTCTTTAACTAAGCAAGCCGTTTGATATGTCCCACTTAAAGCACTACTAAAAGCTAAGTAAATGGCTTGTTCTTTCTTTTCTGCAACTTCAGTAAATACTTTTGTCATTTGTTCCATAGTAGCTTGATTCGTCTTTGGATGTTTATTGTTTTTAATTGCTGCTAATACTTCTTCGTTTGAGATTTCATATTGATCAACTTTATTTTGATCATCAATGACAATTCCGAAAGGTAAGAAGTAAAATCCTTTTTCTTCAATTTGAGATAACGTTAAATCTGAACCACTATCCACGATCATTTTCATGTAAAAATCCCCTTACATATTTAAGTCAAAATGTTTGTTTAAGTATTTTCCGATACCATCATTATTATTAGTGTCTGTAACTTCTGTTGCAATTTCTTTAAGTTCTGGAATAGCATTTCCCATTGCGATACCATAATTGGCAAATTGAATCATTTCAAAATCATTATCTTCATCACCAAAAGCAATAATATTATCAAAATCTATATCTAAATATTCAGCGACATATTTTACCGCTTTACCTTTGTTAATACCCTTTTTAACAATTTCAATAACAGGAAATGGAGCACCCCAACGACGATGTTCTATAAATTCAGCATAGTGTTTATTTAAATGCCTTTTAATACGTGGAATTTCACTTTCTTCTGCTTGAATTAATAAACTCGTAGGAGATTCAGGTAGTAATTGATCAAGTTCTCCATATTTTATTTCAGGATTGCCCATACTGAATCCTTCAAATAATGATTGATCATAGTTGTTGATATACACTTGGTCTTTAACTTCAGCAATAATATTTTTAATATCAAGTTGACTAATATCTTTATAAATTTTGTATGCGATACGAGTATCAAATTGTTCATGTTTCGTTGGGAACCTATTATCTGTTGGATGATGAATATAAGCACCATTAAAATTAATGATCGGGGTATTCATATTCATTGCATTGTAATAATCCACACTTGCTCGATATGGTCTACCAGTTGAAATCATAATTTCATGACCGGATTTTTTTAAATACTGTAATACTTTTTTAGTAAAAGGTGAGATGCGCTTTTCATCGTTTAATAATGTGCCATCTAAATCTAAACAAATTAAATGTTTTTCCATATCGATAACTCCTTACCATTTTTCTTTATGATACATACAATAATATCATATCATTTTCTTTAACCCATGCTTTAAATTTGATATATTATATATAGTAACTTTTAGAATGAGGTGAAAATATGGAAGAAGCAATGAAAGATAGTATTATCGGTGCACTTGAGAATGTAATTGACCCAGAACTAGGAATAGACATAGTTAACTTAGGTCTTGTATATAACGTTGACTTAGACGACGAAGGATTATGCACAGTAGAAATGACTTTAACTTCTATGGGTTGTCCAATGGGGCCACAAATTATAGATCAGGTTAAAACTGCATTAGCAGAATTACCTGAAATTAAAGAAACAGAAGTTAACATTGTCTGGAATCCACCATGGGGCAAAGACAAAATGTCACGTTACGCTAAAATTGCATTAGGTGTAAGCTAAAAGTAATCAAAAAGCAGTAGAGATCATGTTTAAAACATGATCTCTACTGCTTTTGTTGTTTATAGTTATTTGTCTGAAATTAATTATTATTAGACTTTGGTTTCTTATGCTTGTCTGAGATTAAAGCATAGACGATATAAAATATAACGAATATCAATATGATAGTGGTAACAGGATTCAAAGGCTTGTTATTAAAAATTGCATTATAAAATAAATTTATAGAATAGGCTAAACTACATAAACCTAGAATAATCCAGATTAAGTTTTTCATTGATATCCTCCTTATAGAATAAAGGTTTTAAAATCTTAATCCTTATTCTATCCTACATATGGATAAAGGACAATTTTCGCAATTGATGGCTCGCTTTAAATAATCTAAGTCGTGTATTGTGATTTTCTTATGATTGATGGAGACGATTTTCTCTTTCTTTAAATTACTCAACATACGGTTAACACTTTCTCTTGTTACATTACAAAAATTGGCTAATTCATGATTGGTTAAATCTACATTGATCAAAATGCTATTTTCATCTTGTATGCCATATGTATTTGCTAATTTAATCAATATTGAATAGAATGCACCTGTTTTACCAAGTGTGTAGACATCTCTAATTTGATATTCATTTTTTTCGTTTTCATTTTGTACCCACAGTAACCATTCATATTTAAGCACTTCATCGTTTAAAATGGCTTCTTCGAATTGTACTTTAGGAATACTAAATACGACAGCTGCTTCTTTTACTCTTGCTGAAAGGCTATGTGTCTTTCTTCCACAAAATAATGTAGTCGAACCGAAAATACTATGTCTGCCTAATAGTTTAGTATTAAATTCTTTCCCGTCTTCCATTACGCGATGTGTAATGACTTTTCCCTCTACAATTACATAAATATGATTACATAAGTCTCCAGTATGGTATATATAATGGTGGGCATCAAAATGGTGTCGTTGACCATGTTGAATAATATACTCAATAATTGAAGTTGCTTCTGTATATGTAGTTTGCAAAAGATCACTTCCCCTTATGATTTCACTTATAGTTTACCATAAAATGTCATAAAAAAGGTTTGTAATTTTGGTGCTTTATATTTGTCAAAGAAGGTCGAAAGGTATATAATCAAATTAAGGTCAAAGATAGTCAAACTATTGGCCGTTGAAAATTTAAAGAGGTGATACATTTGGATATTAATCAGATGACATATTCCGTACAAAGTGCAATTGAACAAGCACAACAATTATCACAATCATATCAACTACAAAATATTGAAATAGAAGCTGTATTACTTGCAGCATTAAATGAAGATGAAAGTATTTTTAAAAGAACGCTTGAAAGAGCAAATATTGATACAGAAATTTTAAAAGATAAATATGAACAAAAGTTAAAACAATATTCTGTAGTTAAAGGTGATAACGTCCAATATGGACAATATATTTCGCCAAAGCTTAATGAATTATTTAATAAAGCAGATAAAATTAAAGAAGAAATGCAAGATGACTATATGTCTATGGAGCATATCTTAAAAGCAGCCATCGAAGTTGACCAAACAACAATCGATATTGTAGGCAATAAAAAAGAAGTCATTAATGAAATTATTAATAAAATAAGAGGAGGGAATCGTGTGACATCACAAAATCCTGAAGTACAATATGAAGCATTATCTAAATACGGTAGAGATTTAGTCGAAGAAGTTCGAAAAGGGAAAATGGATCCTGTAATCGGTAGAGATGAGGAAATTCGTAATACGATTCGTATATTAAGTAGAAAAACTAAAAATAACCCAGTATTAATAGGTGAGCCTGGTGTTGGTAAAACAGCCATTGTAGAAGGACTTGCTCAACGAATTGTTAAAAGAGATGTTCCTGAATCACTATTAGATAAAACAATTTTTGAATTAGATTTATCAGCATTAGTAGCTGGTGCCAAATTCCGCGGTGAATTTGAAGAAAGATTAAAAGCAGTCTTAAAAGAAGTTAAAGAATCTGAAGGAAGAATTTTATTATTCATTGATGAAATTCATATGTTAGTTGGTGCAGGTAAAACAGACGGTGCAATGGATGCAGGTAACATGCTTAAACCAATGTTAGCAAGAGGTGAGTTACACTGTATCGGTGCAACAACTTTAAATGAATATCGTCAATACATTGAAAAAGATTCAGCATTAGAAAGACGTTTCCAAAAAGTAAACGTTAAAGAACCTGACTTAGAAGATACTATTTCAATTTTAAGAGGTTTGAAAGAAAGATATGAAGTACACCATGGTGTTCGTATTCAAGATAGAGCATTAGTGGCAGCAACTGAATTATCAGATAGATATATTACAGATAGATTCTTACCAGACAAAGCGATAGATTTAGTAGACCAAGCTTGTGCAACAATACGTACAGAAATGGGTTCTAATCCAACTGAGTTAGATGCTGTAAATAGACGTGTGATGCAGTTAGAAATTGAAGAAAATGCACTTAAATCAGAATCTGACCAAAGCAGTCAAATTCGTCTAGAAGAATTACAAAAAGAATTAGCCGATGAAAAAGAAAAACAACAACAATTACAAAGTAAAGTTGAACAAGAGAAAGAACAAATCAAATCATTACAAGATAAAAGAGCAGAATTAGATGAAAGTAAACAAGCGCTTGAAAATGCAGAAAATCAATATGATTTAGCTAAAGCAGCAGAACTTAAACACGGCAAGATTCCACAAATAGAAGCAGAATTAAAAGAATTAGAAGAAGCATTTGCTGAAGAAACAGGATCTGATCATGACCGACTTATTAGAGAAGTTGTAACAGATGAAGAAATTGGTTATATCGTCAGTCAATGGACAGGTATCCCAGTATCAAGACTTGTTGAAACTGAAAGAGAAAAATTACTTAAACTTTCAGACATTCTACATGAAAGAGTTGTTGGTCAAGATGAAGCTGTAGATTTAGTGTCAGATGCTGTTGTAAGAGCAAGAGCAGGTATTAAAGACCCAAATAGACCGATTGGTAGTTTCTTATTCTTAGGTCCTACTGGTGTCGGTAAAACTGAATTAGCTAAGACATTAGCAGCAACATTATTTGATTCTGAAAAACATATGATCAGAATTGATATGAGTGAATATATGGAAAAACACTCTGTAGCACGTTTGATTGGTGCGCCTCCAGGTTATGTAGGTTATGAAGAAGGTGGCCAATTAACAGAAGCGGTTAGAAGACAACCATATTCAGTTATTTTATTAGATGAAATTGAAAAGGCACACAATGATGTGTTTAATGTATTACTTCAATTATTAGATGAAGGTAGATTAACAGATGCAAAAGGTCGCAGTGTTGATTTTAAAAATACAATTATCATTATGACAAGTAACATTGGATCACAATATTTATTAGATGGCGTTACTGAAAATGGTGAAATTGAAGAATCAGCTAAAAAACAAGTAGACGATAGCTTGCATGCATACTTTAAACCAGAAATATTAAACAGAATGGATGATATCGTATTATTCAAACCACTTTCTATTAAAGATATGAGTCATATCGTAGATCATATTATTACAAACTTAAACATTCGATTAGTAGATCAACACATCAAAGTGAGTGTAGACCAAGATGTGAAAGAGTGGATAGCTGAAGAAGCGTATGAACCACAATTTGGTGCAAGACCATTGAAACGATTTGTACAAAGACAAATTGAAACACCATTAGCAAGATTGATGATCGGTCAAGAATTAAAAGAAGGTACAATAGTAAACGTACACTTAGTAGATGGTGAAGTTAAATTTGAAGTAAATGCATAATAAAGTATCCCGTCATGTAATTGGCGGGATTTTTTTGGTGTTGTGTATAAGGTAGTAATTAGCAAGTTAGGTGAGAAGTGCAAATAGTGGGTGTGTTATTAGCAGTTTTGATTAGAAGTGCAAATAACGAGTGTCCATAGTAACACTTCGGCCGAGTTTTGTAACTATAGCGGTCCATAGTAACACTTCGGCCGAGTTTTGTAACTATAGCGGTCCATAGTAACACTTTGACCGACTTTTGTAATTATAGCCGCCCATAGTAACACTTTGACCGATTTTTGTAACTAACGCCCCCGTTATGAACAAGTTTGGCGAAAAGTGTTCACAACGCCCCTGTACAAACCGTGAATATAAGCCAGAAAAAATATAGTTAATCACAAACAAAAAATCCCGTCATATAATTGACGGGAATTTTTTATGAATGTTGTGTACTTTGTTTGTCCGAAGAAGATTTACCAACTAAAGCATCTAAAAGAATAATAACAACTGTAAAAATGATTGCATAAATAGTTGGACTAACAAAATTTAGCGCTTCATCTGAACCGCCTAAACTATGTAAAACAAAGTTTATCATTTGTGATAATAAGAATGCCCATATAAAAGTTAAGATGTATTGCATTTTTTATCCTCCGTAACTGTTAATGTCATATCATTCATTATAATTAACTTTTTATAAATTGTATACCTTATATGATGAAAACGATTTAAATATTTTTAAAAGTGAGTCTGTGCTTGTGTATAATGGTATAAGTATGTTAAATTAGTACCTGATAATAACAACAGATTATAAGAAGGTGTCAATATAATGGATATTGGTATAAAAGGTTTTGGGGCATATGCGCCTAAACGCGTGGTAAAAAATGAACATTTTGAAAGTTATTTAGATACATCAGATGAATGGATTACAAAAATGACTGGTATAAAAGAAAGACGTTTTGCTGATGATACTGAAGATACAAGTGATTTAGCATACGAAGCTGCGGTAAGAGCGATTGAAGATTCAGGTCTAGATAAAGAAGAAATCGAAATGATCATCGTAGCAACTTCAACAGGGGATAAACCATTTCCAACTGTAGCAACTACGTTACAAAAAAGATTAGGTTTAAATAAAGTGCCATCTATGGATCAACTTGCTGCATGTACTGGTTTTATTTATGGTATAGTAACTGCACAACAATTTGTACAATCTGGTCTTTATAAAAATGTATTAGTAGTTGGTGCTGATAAACTAACGAAAATTACAGATATGAATGACAGAAGTACAGCTATATTATTTGGTGATGGTGCTGGCGCAGCTATCATTGGCGAAGTATCAGAAGGTAAAGGTATACTAAGTGTTGAGCTTGGTTCAGATGGTAATGGTGGACCACACCTATATCAAGATATGGATGCTAATACAATCCAAATGAATGGACGTGAAGTCTTTAAGTTTGCAGTTAGAATTATGGGTGAAGCTTCAACTAAAGCAGTAGAAAAAGCAGGTCTACAATCAGAAGACATCGATATGTTTGTACCACATCAAGCTAATATCAGAATTATGGAATCTGCTCGTGAAAGATTAGGTATTGCTAAAGAGAAGATGAGTGTAACTGTAGATAGATACGGGAATACATCTGCAGCTTCAATACCCTTAAGTATTGCATATGAATTAGAACAAGGTAAAATAAAAGATAACGATACAATAGTCCTAGTTGGATTTGGTGGCGGCCTGACTTGGGGTGCCATAACGTTACGCTGGGGTAAATAGGAGGAAATTGGATAATGACAGAGAAAAAACGTGTTGTAATGACTGGTTTAGGTACATTAAATCCTTTAGGAAATGACGTGCCTACTACTTGGGAAAATGCAATTAACGGTAAAAACGGCATAGACGAAGTAACAAGGATTGATGTTTCTGAATTTCCAGCTAAATTAGCGGGTGAATTAAAAGACTTCAATATTGATGATCATATTCCGAAAAAAGATGCTCGTAAAATGGACAGATTTACGCAATATGCAATTGTTGCTGCGCGTGAAGCTTTAAAAGATTCTAAATATGAAATTACAGATGAAAATAGTCATCGTGTAGGTGTTTGGATTGGTTCAGGTATTGGTGGTATGGAAACATTCGAATACTCACACAATATGCTTTTAAAACGTGGTCCAAAACGTGTAAGTCCTTTCTTCGTACCAATGATGATTCCAGATATGGCAACTGGTCAAGTATCTATAGATTTAGGCGCTAAAGGTCCAAATGGTTGTACAGTTACTGCTTGTGCAACAGGTACAAACTCTATAGGTGATGCATTTAAAATCATCCAACGTGGTGATGCTGATGTTATGTTAGCTGGTGGTACAGAGGCACCTATAACAGAAATGGCTATTGCAGGTTTCAGTGCGAATAAAGCATTATCTACAAATCCTGACAAAAATACAGCGTGTCGTCCTTTCCAAGAAGGAAGAGATGGCTTCATCATGGGTGAAGGTGCTGGTGTAGTTGTATTAGAATCATTAGAATCAGCTGAAGCACGTGGTGCACATATTTATGCTGAGGTAGTAGGATATGGATCAACTGGGGATGCATTCCATATAACAGCTCCATCTCCAAATGGAGAAGGCGGTGCTCGTGCAATGCAAGCAGCCATTAAAGATGCTGGTATTAAACCAGAAGATATCCAATATTTAAATGCACACGGTACAAGTACACCAATTGGTGATTTATATGAAGTATTAGCTATTAAATCTACTTTCGGTGATGCAGCTAAGAACTTAAAAATAAGTTCAACTAAATCAATGATGGGTCATTTACTTGGTGCAACTGGTGCAGTTGAATCAATCTTAACGGCTTTATCAATTGAAAATAGTATTGTCGCTCCGACAATTAATGCAAACACACCAGATCCAGAAATCGATTTAGACTATACGCCTAATGAAGCGGCTAAATTAGATATTGAGTACGCTATGAGTAACAGCTTAGGCTTTGGTGGACATAATGCAGTATTAGTCTTCAAAAAATATCAAAAATAGCTCATAAAAATAAAGCAGAAATACCAATGAAAAGTTGGTGTTTCTGCTTTTTATTTATGAAAAATATTAAACGATAAACCCTAGAAAGATTGAGATAATAAAAAATAATGTACTTAATACGACAAAAGGTAATACCCAGTTATGTATTGTTCTTTCTTTTAAATGTAGTTCTTTCATATTTGGATTCATGATTTCATCGTCTTTCAAATAATCTTGTGACGCTTTAGACTTCATATGAAAATTAAACTTCCGAACTGCTTGTCTAGAAACTTCTCCAACGCCATCTTGTTTCATCGCAACAATCCAACTTGCTGCAAAAGCAATTGTCATGATGTAAAAGTATATATTAGCTGCTTGATCTAGGTCTTTTAAAAAGATAAGACAAAGGACAGCAAATAGGCCAATATAACCTATAGTAAAAATACCCCAAAATTTCATTATTACCTACCTCTTATCATTAGATTTAAGTGTATTATAACAGATTAGAAAAAAATATTTATGTTTTGTGGAACTTAATAAAAAAATAAGTGTAATTTTACTTATGTATAATTATTGTATGCTACTACATAGTAAATGACTGAAAATTAGAAAAAATAGGTAATTAGTAAACAAATGTTGTATATTTATGCTATTAAAGTGTATATCGATATCGCGTTGTCGCTTTATCGTAATAAAATAATCTATTATTTTGAACACTTTCATATTCAAAATTCTGAATATTCGTGTTGATTTACATTGTATAAATTCTGTATAATGTATATAAATATTTCTGAATATTAAAAGAAATATGAATTCGATAAGGGGATTGGAGGCAAAACAATGGTTAGATATACTTTGAAACGTATTATTTATATGTTCATATCATTGTTTTTAATTATGACGATAACATTTTTCTTAATGAAATTGTTACCGGGTTCACCGTACAACGATGAGAAATTATCAGAAGAGCAGAAGGTTATTATAAATGAAAAGTATGGTTTGAATGATCCTGTACCAGTACAATACGCGAACTATTTAAAAAATGTCGCAAAAGGTGATTTTGGTATTTCATTCCAATACGATAACAGAGAGGTTTGGAGTTTAATTAAACCTAGACTTGGACCATCTGTAGAAATGGGTACATATGCGATGATTTTAGGAACTATTACTGGTTTATTATTAGGTATAGTTGCTGCAATCAGGCAAAATACAATAGTAGACTATGGGGCCACCTTCCTATCGGTAATATTTATTTCAGTTCCATCATTCGTTCTAGCTGTACTACTACAATATGTATTTGCTGTTGAATGGCAAATATTCCCTGTAGCAGGTTGGAGTGGATTTATGACTGCTGTATTACCATCAATTGCGTTAGCAGCAGGTGTAACAGCAACAATTGCACGTTATATACGTTCTGAAATGATTGAGGTCCTAAGTTCTGATTACATAGAATTAGCAAGAGCTAAGGGGATGTCAAGTGCACGTGTTATCTTTGGACATGCAGTACGTAATGGATTAATTCCAATCATTACGATTATCGTTCCAATGTTAGCAGGTATCTTAACAGGTACTTTGACAATTGAAAATATATTCGGCGTTCCTGGTCTAGGTGACCAATTCGTTCGATCAATACAAACAAATGACTATCCAGTCATTATGGCTTTAACATTACTATTCAGTTTCTTATTTATTATTTCAATCTTTTTAGTTGATGTACTTTACGGATTAGTAGATCCAAGAATCCGTGTTGAAGGAGGTAAAAAATAATGGCTAATAATGATGATAACAAGTTAAATAATAGCGGTTATGATAACGCCTCTGTTACACACTCAACACAAGGTATGCCAGCAGAAAGCTTTGTATTACATGGAAGAGATAAAGTAGTAGAAGAAAAATTCGAAAGAAAAAGTCGTACATTCTGGCAAGATGCTTGGAAGCAACTTGTAGGGAATAGACTAGCGATTGTTGGTTTAATATTCCTTATCTTACTGACAATTCTTTCTTTAGTAGGACCATTAATGAACGATCATAAATTCAGTGATCAAAACGTTTCACATGCGAACTTACCACCGAAAATTCCAGTATTAGATAAAGTTCCGTTCTTACCATTTGATGGTACTGATAGAGATGGCTTTGACTTATATGAAAGTCAAAACGTTCAAGAAAATTACTGGTTCGGTACGGATGAACTTGGGCGTGACTTATGGACACGTACTTGGAGAGGTACACAAGTATCCTTATTCATCGGTGTTGTAGCGGCAGCTCTAGATATCTTTATCGGTGTTATTTACGGTGCTGTATCAGGTTACTTCGGAGGAAGAATAGATGATATTTTACAACGTATTGTAGAAATACTTTCTTCTATTCCAAACTTAATCGTCGTAATTTTATTCGTATTACTATTTGATCCATCTATATGGACAATTATTTTAGCCATGTCCGTAACAGGTTGGCTCGGTATGAGTCGTATTGTACGTGGACAATTCTTGAAAATTAAAGAACAAGAATTCGTAATGGCATCAAGAACATTAGGGGTTTCTAACTTTAAATTAATCTTTAAACATATTTTACCAAATACACTTGGCCCAATTATTGTAACGTCAATGTTTACAGTTCCAAGTGCAATTTTCTTCGAAGCATTCTTAAGCTTCATTGGATTAGGTATTCCAGCACCACAAGCATCACTAGGTTCATTAGTTGATACAGGTAGAAAAATGTTGCTGATTTACCCACATGAATTATTCGTACCAGCAACAGTATTAAGTTTATTAATCTTATTCTTCTACTTATTCAGTGATGGTTTAAGAGATGCGTTTGACCCTAAAATGCGTAAATAAGGAGGAAATTAATTATGGCTAAGAGAATATTAGAAGTAAATAACTTACATGTTTCCTTCGACATTGACGCGGGGGAAGTACAAGCAGTAAGAGGTGTAGACTTTTATTTAGATAAAGGGGAAACACTTGCGATAGTTGGTGAATCAGGTTCAGGTAAATCTGTTACGACTAAAGCATTAACACGCTTATTGCCTAGAAAAGTAGGTCGAATTAAAGACGGTTCTATCTTGTTTGACGGGAAAGATATTGCAAAATTAAGCGAAAAAGAAATGCAGAAGATTCGTGGTAAAGAGATTGGTATGATATTCCAAGATCCTATGACTTCACTCAATCCAACTATGAAGATTGGTAAGCAAGTCATGGAACCACTTATTAAGCATCAAAAATTATCTAAACAAGATGCGAAAAAGCGCGCATTAGATATTTTAAATTTAGTAGGTTTACCGAAAGCAAAAGAAAGGTTTAATAACTATCCTCACCAATTCTCTGGTGGACAAAGACAAAGGATTGTTATTGCTACAGCATTAGCTTGTGACCCTAAAATCTTAATTGCAGATGAACCTACAACAGCATTAGACGTAACGATTCAAGCACAAATATTAGAATTGATGAAAGAATTACAACATAAAATAGATACTTCTATTATCTTTATTACACATGACTTAGGTGTAGTAGCTAACGTGGCAGATAGAGTAGCAGTAATGTATGGTGGACAAATTGTAGAAACTGGTTCAGTTGATGAAATTTTCTATAACCCTAAACATCCATACACATGGGGCTTACTATCATCTATGCCAAGTTTAGAAACATCTCATGATACAGAACTTTTGGCTATCCCTGGAACACCACCAGATTTAATCAAGCCACCTGTTGGAGATGCTTTTGCTAGACGTAGTGAATATGCCTTAGATATTGACTTTAAGGAAGAGCCACCTTGGTTCCAAATTTCACCTACACACTTTGTGAAGTCATGGTTGTTAGATGAAAGAGCACCTAAAGTAGAATTACCAGAAGCTGTTAAATTAAAACAAAAAGCAACACCAGATCAATTTGACAAGCCAAAACGTGTAGAAAGGGTGACGTTCTAATGGCTGATAAAAGAGAAGTACTGATTGATGTTCAAAATTTAAAGCAATATTTCAACGTAGGCAAGAAAAATGAGGTAAGAGCGGTAGATGATATCTCGTTTCAAATATTTAAAGGTGAAACATTAGGTTTAGTTGGTGAGTCTGGTTGTGGTAAATCCACAACGGGACGCACACTTATTAAACTATATGATGCAACTGACGGGAAAGTCATCTTTGATAACGTTGATATACAAAATATCAAAAAGCGTAAAGACTTATTACGATTTAATCGTCGTATGCAAATGATTTTCCAAGATCCATATGCATCGTTAAACCCACGTCTTAAAGTTATGGATATAATTGCTGAAGGTTTAGATGTTCACAAACTCGTTTCAAGTAAAGAAGAAAGAAAAAAACGTGTTTACGAATTACTTGAAACAGTTGGTTTAAATAAAGAGCATGCTAATAGATATCCACATGAGTTCTCTGGTGGACAAAGACAAAGGTTAGGAATTGCGCGTGCATTAGCTGTTGAACCAGAATTCATTATTGCAGATGAACCTATCTCTGCACTTGACGTTTCGATTCAAGCACAAGTTGTTAACTTAATGCAAAAGCTACAAGATGAAAAAGGCATTACGTTCTTATTCATCGCGCATGATTTATCAATGGTTAAATATATTTCAGATAGAATCGGTGTAATGTACTTTGGTAAATTGGTTGAACTTGGACCATCTGACCAAATTTATAAGCATCCTCAACATGAATATACTAAATCATTGTTATCAGCGATTCCATTACCAGATCCTGATTCTGAACGAACAAGAACAAGATCTTCATATAATCCAGATATACATAAATATGAAGACGACGACAAACTAGAATTAAGAGAAGTAGGTCCGGATCACTTTGTATATTGTTCTGAAAAAGAATTTGCTGAGAAGAAGGCCAACTATAATAAAGACTTTGATTTAACAGAAGCATAATATTATAGTTTTTAATCTAGATTTATCGTATTTTAACAATTGTTTGAAAATTGTGTGAATTTTTGTTGTTATTCATACATTTTTAAAATATAATTATAATAACTCTTCTGATTAATCAGGGGAAAGAAAACAAGGGGGAAAAGCTATATGAGGAAGAAGATTTCGGTTTTATTGTCAATACTCGTTGCAGCTGTTTTAACGTTAGCAGCATGTAGTGGTGGCGGTTCTAAAAGTGACGAAGGTGGTAAAGGCGGCGTTAAGAGTGAAAAATCTGAAAACGTCTTAAACTTATCTTCAACATCAGATATTCCAACTATGGATTCATCTTTAGCAACAGACCAAGTATCATTCTTTACGTTTAACCAAACTTTAGAAGGATTATATGTATTAGATAAAGATGATAATCCTGCACCAGGTGTTGCAAAAGCAGATCCTGAAAAATCTGCAGACGGTAAAACTTGGACTATCAAATTAAGAGACAATGCAAAATGGTCAAATGGTGATCCAGTTACAGCACATGACTTCGTTTATGCTTGGCAAAGAACTGTAGATCCAGACACAGCAGCTGAATATGCATACATGTTTGAAAACATCGAAAACGCTAAAGACATCACTGCAGGTAAGAAAAAACCTGAAGAATTAGGCGTTAAAGCAATTGATGATCATACTTTAGAAGTTAAATTAATTAAAGACGTTCCTTGGATGCAAAGTCTATTTGCTTTCGGTTCATTCATGCCTCAAAACGAAAAATTCGTTGAGAAACAAGGTAAGAAATTCGGGACTACTGCTGATGCTACATTATCAAACGGTCCATTCATTATGAAAGAATGGAAAACTGAAGATAATTGGAAGCTTGTACCAAACAAAGAATATTGGGATAAAGACAAAGTTAAACTTAAAGAAGTTAACTATAAAGTTGTAAAAGAAGTACAAACAGCTATTAACATGTACCAAACTGGTAAATTAGATACTGTTGGATTAGATGCTTCAAACGTTACAAAATACAAAGATAGAGAAGACTTCTCTACTCAATTAAACTCTTCTAACTATTTCTTTAGAATTAACAAAACTAAGAATAAAGATTTAGCAAATGAAGATTTAAGAAAAGCATTCGCAAAATCTATTGATAAAGAACAATATGTTAAATCATTATTAAACAATGGTTCTGTTCCTTCAGATAAATTAATGGTTAAAGATTTCGTTAAAGACAAAGACGGTAAAGACTACATCGATGGCGTTAAATCTCCATTAAATTATGACAAAGAAGAAGCTAAGAAATTATTAGAAAAAGCTAAAAAAGCAACTGGTAAAGATAAATTCAACATCGAGTTATTAACATATGATGCTGATGAATCTAAAAAAGCAGCTGAGTTCGTTAAAGAACAAGTTGAGAAAAACTTACCAGGTGTAACTTTAAAAATTAAACAACAACCGTTCAAACAAAAATTAGCGTTAGAATCTAAAGGCGATTATGACATTTCATTCGCTGGTTGGGGTCCTGACTATCCAGACTCAACTACATTCTTAGATTTATTCAAGAAAAATAGTCCACATAACCAAACTGGATATGCAAATGCTGAGTACGATAAAGCATTAGATGAAGCTAATTCTGATGAAATGTTAAAAGATGAAAATAGTGCTAAACGTACTAAATTATTACAAGATGCTGAAACTAAGTTCTTAGACTCAGCTTCAATTGGACCACTTTATCAACAAGGTGTTGCACGTTTACGTCAACCTTACGTTAAAAACTGGCAACCACATAAATTCGGTGGAGACTACTCACTTAAAGAAGTAGAAATCGCTGGAGCTAAATAAAAGTGAATGAAAGCAATCAATGGAAACATTGATTGCTTTTCTTTATATATTCACGATGTTTGACACAATAATGAGGAGGCGCATTAAAAATGAAAAAGTATAAAGTCATATTTATGATAGTTGTCTCATTGATGCTTATTATGTCAGCGTGTAGTAATGACAAAGATGAAAAAGGTAGTAATATTAAACAATCCAAAACTAAAAATGAACTTAATTTATCATCAGGGGATGATATACCAACTATGGATCCATCATTAGCAGCTGACCAAGTTTCATTTACAACTTTTGCTCAAACGTTAGAAGGCTTATATGTATTAGACAAGAATGACAAACCTATACCAGGTGTTGCAAAAGATGAACCTAAAAAGTCTAGTGATGGGAAAACATGGACAATTGAATTAAGAGATAATGCCAAATGGTCTAACGGAGACCCAGTAACTGCACATGATTTTGTATTTGCATGGCAAAGATCGGTTGATCCAGATACAGCTGCAGAATTTGCATATATGTTTGAAAATATAGAGAATGCAAAAGACATTACGCAAGGTGATAAAAAGCCTGAAGAATTAGGTGTTAAAGCGATTGATGATCACACACTTCAAATTAAACTCGTTAAAGATGTACCTTGGATGGAAAGTTTATTAGCATTCGGTTCATACATGCCTCAAAATGAAAAGTTTGTTAAAAAGCAAGGTGACAAATTTGGAACAACAGCTAAGACGACATTATCTAATGGACCATATAAATTAACAGAGTGGAAACCAGAAGATAAATGGAAGCTTGAAAAGAACGATGAATATTGGGATAAAGATAAAGTCAAAGTTCAAGACGTGAACGTTAAAGTTGTTAAAAATACGCAAACAGCCATTAATATGTATCAAACAGGTAAGCTAGACATGGTTGGTTTAGATGCGCAAAACATTAAAAAATATAAAGACAGAGAAGATTTTTCTACTGAAGCAACATCAGGAAGTTACTTCTTCAGAATTAATAAAGAGAAAAATGAGAACTTAAAAAATGAAGATTTAAGAAAAGCAATTGCGAAATCAATTGATAAGAAATCATATGTGAATTCGTTGTTGAACAATGGTTCTAAACCTTTAGATACATTAATGATTAAAGACTTCGTGAAAGATAGCGACGATAAAGATTATACAGAAGGTGTGAAATCGTCACTAAGCTATAATAAAAAAGAAGCAAAAGAACATCTTGAACAAGCGAAAAAAGATTTAGGTAAAGATAAATTTACAATTGAATTGCTAACGTATGATGAAGATGAATCTAAAAAAGCAGGAGAATTTGTTAAAGAACAAGTAGAGAAAAATTTACCTGGTGTAACTTTAAAAATTAAACAACAACCATTTAAACAAAAACTAGCACTTGAATCTAAAAAAGACTTTGATATTTCATTTGCAGGTTGGTTCCCAGATTATCCAGATCCAACAACATTCTTAGATTTATTTACATCAGATTCACCGCATAACCAAACAGGATATGCTAACAAAGCATATGATAAAGCGTTAGAAGAAGCCAATTCAGATGAAATGTTAAAACCAGAAAATAGCGACAAACGTATTAAAGCATTACAAGATGCAGAATCAGAATTTTTAGATTCAGCATCCATATCTCCATTATTCCAAACAGGGTCTGCACGATTGAGACAGCCATATATTAAAAATTGGCAAAACCATAAATACGGTGGAGATTACACATTAAAAGGCGTTGAAATAGAAGGCGCAAAATAATTGAGTACAAATTGTTAGGGATATAAAAAATCAGTTGTTTATGATTTTTATATCCCTGTTTATTTGTGTAATTAAAACCATACGCTATGCGTATGGTACAGTATGGTTTCACCGTTGTATTAAAAAATGCATCTCTACATGCTAGAATA